>JAEWQT010000352.1 GCA_023399105.1 Pseudomonadota bacterium
AATTCGCGCAGCTGTGCGGGGTTTCACGCCGCACCCTGGCAGCACTGGAAGCCGACGAAGGCAACCCAACGCTGCAGACGGTTAATCAGGTGCTCAAGTTGTTTGGCTTGCGGCTGGGCCTGACCCGCATCTATCAAAACCGGCACAAATAACACCCTGATAGCCGAAAGGGGCGTGATGCGCATCAAGCCCCGTTTTTATCGCCCTGCCCCACTGCTTCGGTCATGACAGAGGATATTGCCATGAGCGGTGAACAACAGATTATCGATTTTCTGCTGCAGCAGCTGGACGATGCGGCGGCGCAGGATAAAACGCTGAACAAGGCGTATCTGGAAGACCTGTTATTTACCCAGCTGCTGGCGCGGTTGGCGGAGCGGCGCAGCGAAAAAGACATTCTGCATCAGGTGCAGTACAACCTGACCTTCGAGCAGCGCAACATCAGCAAGGATGAGCTGGTGGTTACGCGCGGGTGTTAGCCGCCTGTTGCGTCAGCAGCCGGGTTAATACCGGGGGAACAAACTGGCGTTTTACGGTAACGGCGTAGAAGTTTTCATACACATTGGGCAGGGTCATAAAGGCCTGCAGTGTGCCCTGTGCAATTTCGTCTTTCACCACCACCGTGGGCAGTACGGTGAGTGCGCCGCTGTCACGCGCCAGCAGACGCAGCATGGCCATGTCGTCGGCTTCGGCCAGCACGTTGGGCTCGTATTGCCAGCGGCTGCAGAAGCCATCGAAGGCGGCGCGCAGTTCGGTTTGTGCCGCCGGTAATACCCAGCGTTTGCCGGCGTAGCCCTGCGGAAAGTCGCCGTCCGGTTGTTGTTCTGGTGGCCTGTCCAACGAAGTAAAACAGAAACTGCGCACCCTGCAGCCGGAAACCCTGGGCGTGGCGTCACGCATATCGGGCATTACCCCGGCCGCGATCAGCCAGATTCTGGTGCACCTGAAAAAGAAAAACATGATTGAACGCTTGAGCGCATGAGAGCCTGACACTTAAGCGTTAACCACGCCTCAAACTGCATAACGCCCTGTGGATAACCCAGCTGCGTTATGCGGTTTTCTGTTTTATCGACGTTGCATTCTGCCGTTGTCAGCATTATTGCATCTGATTGCCATGCATCATGAGTGCAGTAAATTGCACTAAATCTGCCTATAACCGGATTTTTGTGCAGAATATTGCATTTTTATCGCTCATGGCGTAAAAAATGTGCAGTCAATTGCGCATCTGGGTTTCAAGGTATGGCAGAGACATTAACGCTGGAAGTATTTCTTGCCGGTCGGTGGCATCCGGCCTGTAGCCTGACCTTTTATGATCCTGATGCCGGGCGGACTGGCCCGGTGTCGCTGGAGTATCACGCGGCCTATGTCGCCCGCTTTCAGAATAATCCGGCGGCGCTGGTCAGTCTGCGTTATCCGCTCGATTACTTCCCCCACGAATGTGAGCACTGGCCGGCATTTCTGCTGGATATCATGCCTATGGGGGCCGCCCGTCGTTACTGGGGGCAGCGGCTGAATCTGGTCGGTGCCGAACATCCAAAACACGATTTCACTTTGCTGAAACAGGGCGCCCGCGCACCGGTTGGCAATATGCGTGTGCGTGAAGCCTGCCCGGCAGAGCTGCCGCCGGCGAAAGGTTTTGCCATGGCGGATGTGCTCAGCCGCGATACCGGCTTTCTGGATTACGCCCGTGAATGCGGCGCCGCTGTGGGTGGTGCCAGTGGCGCCGGTGGTGAAGCGCCCAAATTTCAGCTGACACTGGGTAAGGATGGCTTGTATTACCCGGAAGCCAGTCTGCTGGATGAGCAGGCAGCGGCGTTCTTTCTGGTGAAGTTTGCGCGTCAGAGTTCCAGCGCCGGGCGGCCGTTAGCAAGCGATCTGTTGATTCTGCAAACCGAGGCGGCGTATTACCGCATCGCTCAACGGTTAGGGTTTAACACCATTGGACGTTCGCCATGGCATTGGGCAGGAACCCGGATAGAGATGGCCTACTTTGGTGTTTCGGCTGACGACGATATTAGTCAACCGAGCCTCTGGCTACCGCGTTTTGACCGGGGTGCTGTTTCTTCGGGGATTGAGCGCCCGGGCGTTGAGTCGTTGTATTCACTGGTGGGCTCTGTCGAACCTGGGGCCAGTGTCACGCACAGGGAATACCTGCAGGCCCTGGTTGCCGCCTGGACCGATCATGGTCAGCAGGCTGGCATTCCCGAATTGGTGGCCGACTATGTGCGCCGCGATCTGCTGAACGTGGTGCTGGACAATACCGATAACCATGGCCGTAATACTTCGGTGCTGCGGTGGGCGAACCGGATTGAGCTGGCACCCGTTTATGATCTGGCACCCATGGCGTTGGATGAGTCCGGGATTACCCGTACCAGTCGCTGGTCGCCGGCGAATGAACTGGCCGGAGACTTTAACTGGCGTGGCATCTGCGCCGAAGCAGCTGAGGTGCATGCGGGGCTGGATGCCGGTGATCTCTGGCAATCGTTAACGTCGCTGGCGGCTGAACTTGAGCAGCTGCCACGCCTGGCGCAGGACTATGCGGTACCAGCACAGGTTCTGACATTGCACTCGGGTAAACTGGACTTGCTGAATACGCCCCAGCGTCTGAAGAACTGGGGATTGTTGCCATGACCTTGCCTGCAGAACAGTCGTTAAAAAGCCTGAGCCGGGCCGAGTTGCTGGCGCTGGTGGAGTCAGAAATGG
>JAEWQT010000042.1 GCA_023399105.1 Pseudomonadota bacterium
GGAACGTCAGGGTGTGGCGGACGTTGAAGTGGAAGTGATCAGCCCGGCGCAACCCCAGGCCGAACGCTGGGTACAGGTAGGCGCCTTGCGCGATGGCGACGCGGCTAAGCGCCTGCAACAGCAATTACAACAGCGCTTACAGAACGCCGGCTGGGCGGTCAGCATCCATCCCAGTAGCGGCCAGACACCTTTGCATCGGGTACGCATCGGCCCGGTACCGGAAGGCGAAGCTCTGCAGCAGCTGTTACAGGCCTTACAACCGCTGAACCTTGGCCAGCCTCTGTTACTGGCGCGCCATCAGCTCTGAGCAACCGTCAGAACAGTGCTCAGCAGCCGCACGATTCAGATATGAAGCAACTCAGACGTGAAACAACCGGCATAAAACCGGCATAAAAAAGGGGCATGACCATCAGATCAGCCCCAGAGGCAAGGTACTCAACGCAAAATCGGGTGCTCCTTACGGAGCGGAAAAGACGGCTTATTCGCCAGTGCCGTGCTTCTCAATGTCTTTCTTAACAGCCCAGTACACACCACCGAAAAAGGCGCAGGTCAGGCCGACAATAATCAAACCGGAAAATACCACTTCATCCATAAACATAGTGCTCACCTCTCAAGTCGGTCGCGGGTCGTTGTTGTGATGCGTTCAATGTAGCAGTGGCCGCCGCGGCGCTATTGATTCAAATCAACAATTTTTTCAGGGGTATTCAGGAGCGCCACAGGGGTTGATGCAGGTCAACTTCTGTACAGTGTTGCTGCAACAGGGTCTGGCACAGCTGCTCAAACTGTTGCCCGATGCTGGCCCAGTCGGCGGCTTCTGCCGTCTTTCGGGCGACAGCACCTGCCGCCATCGAACGGCGTTGCAGCAAGCGCCGGACGGCGTCGATAAACGCCGGCTCATCCGCCACCGGGGCCAGCTCACCACTGCTCCCGGGACGAATAAAAGAACGGGCCGCCGCCATGTCAAAGGCGGCCACCGGTAAACCGCTGGCCATGGCTTCCAGCGTCACCAGCCCAAAGGTTTCGGTAAGGCTGGGGAACACAAATACATCGGCCGAGGCGTAATGCTGTGCCAGAGCACTGCCGGTTTGCACTCCGGCACAAATCAGCTGCGGATACTGGCGGGTCAGCGCCTCCCGCAGCGGGCCATCGCCCACCAGCACCAACTGCAGATCCGGCCATTCCGCACGCAGGGCTTGCCAGCTGCGCACCGCCAGTGGAATGTTCTTCTCCGCCGCCAGCCGCCCAACGAACAACAACACCGGCGTATTCGGGCCGGCTTGCCACCGCTGGCGTAAATCATCACGGCGATGACCGGGGTGAAACCGCACGCTGTCGACCCCGTGCGGCAACACCACGACCCGCTCAAATCCCTGTTGCTGCAGGCTGGTGGCAATATCGGCAGAAGGTACCAGTGTTACGGCGGTGCGGTTATGAAAACGCCGCAACCAGCCCAGCACCCACTGCCGGACCCAGCCAAAACCGTAATAACCGCTGTAACGGTGGAAATTGGTGTGAAAGGCGCTGATGACCGGGATATTCATCCGCTCGGCCTGACGCAATGCGGAACCCCCCAGCGGGCCTTCGGTGGCGATGTACACCAGATCCGGGCGTTGCTGCTGCCAGGCCTTGCGGATACGCCACCCCGCCGGCAAACCGGGATACACATCAGGGTAGAAAGGTAAGCTCAGGCCGGGGCAGTGAATCTCTTCAAACCGGGGTTGCCAGGGCTGGCGCGGCCGGGTGCGGATAATCTGTACCGAAAAACGCCCGGCTGGTAAGGCATTGAGCAGTTGCTGCAACGAAGTCGCGACCCCGTTGATATCGGGGAGAAAGGTTTCCGTTACTACAGCAAGGCGTATGACAGTCATCGTCGGAAGGCACCAGAAGCATCAAAGCTTCAGTGTGCCGCCCCGGCGATGACAGAATGATGACGAATCCGCTCAGTGTTCGCTGGACTCCGCCAGCTTGGCCAGCCGGTAACGCAACTGACGCGGTGTCAGCCCCATCACCCGGGCAGCCATGGTTTTGTTGCCATTGCACTTGTCGATGGCGGCCTGAATATCATCCAGCTCATTGGCCTGTACCCGCTGGTACGGCCGGGCATACAGCGTTTTAAAGTTCGGCACCACCTGGGTGGCCAGCATGTGGGCAATCTGACCGCCCAGAAAGCTGACCAGACTGAGATCCATGTACTGCGGATGGCGGCTGCGCAAATCCAGTACAAGCGAGGCGACCACGGCCTGACGCAAGACCAGCGGTACCAGCAGACAACGATCAGCCAGCCCCAGGCTGTCGCGTTGCGGTTCGAAGAACTCAGGCCGCTCGCTGCCTTCTTTAATCACCAGCCACTCGCGGGATTGCGACTGCCGGCACAGAGCATGCTGGACCGCAAAGCTGTACACCCCGTTACGGATGCCGGTCGAGCAAAACTGCGCCTTAAAACGCCCCGGTGCATCGGGTAAGGCCACCGACACATTGCTCAGACCAGACTGCTCAGCAATCAGACACAATAATTGCTGAATACAATCTTCGTCGTGATAACGGCTTTCGATGATGTCAGTCAGGCTGTGTAACCAACCCGGAGCCGGTGCTGGCACCACGGGTGGCTGACGGTAATCCTGAAAATCGGCAATTTTGTACATAGGCAGTTCCTCCTGTACGAGGTATTAGCAGGGAACGTACCAATTTTTCAAAAACAGCCAAAATGCCCGCCAGGGCGCGCCATTACAGGATTTGGAGAAGAACAGGAGGATTAACAGAGATAACAAAGATGCATCAAAACAAGACATTCCGGACAATCAGCGCACCTGATTGGTGCACGCAATTGTCCGCAAAAGGATCAGGCGATTTCCGGATCATCGTCCGGCAGATACTCATGGCGCAACCAGTGCGCAAAGGCGCGGCAGGCGTCCTGACTGGTCAGAATACCGGCCAGACGATCGTGGCGCAGCACCAGTACGGCACTCAGCCCCTGATCGGCCATGCCCTGCAGCACCACGTCCAGACGGGTATGCAGATCGACCTGCGGCACCTGCCGGCGACATAAATCTCCGGCCGTCAGCTCGGTCAGCTCACGGGCGGAATGGCCCGGCTGTAAGGCCAGCTTGATATCCTCACTGGTTAACAAACCGCTGACGACGTGGCCATTCAGTACCGGTAAATGGTGACAATGGTGCTCATCCATCAGAGCAGCCGCCTGATTGAGCGGCAGATCTTCATCGACGTGCAGTGGAAATGCCGTCATCACATCCGACAGTAAAGGCATATGGCGCATACTGGCCTCCCGGCGTGTCAGACGCCCATCCGACCAAGGGTATCGACGATCTGGCGCAGCACACCGGCCAGTGTCGGATGCTCCTGCTCAAAGCGCACCGCCTGTTCCTGTACCTGAGCGCTCAGATCCGCGTGCTGATCCGGTTGCAGCGCATTGATATCGGCGGCAATCCGCTGCAGCAAGGCCTGACTTTCGCTGTCCAGCTGCGGATGTTCAGCCAGCGTGGCGTGCAGTTGTTGCAATTGTTGTTTCAGTTGTTCGGCCATGATATTTCCTCATTACAGACCTCTGCAGTGTAACAACAGCGGTCAGCAATACACTAATGCAGGTCAACAGACGGCGACTCAGAATTCCCAGAATTCCACCAGCACGGTTTTGATAATAAAGCCCAGTACACCGAGCCCGAGCGCAAAAAACAACACGAACATACCGAACTTACCGGCGTTCGAGCGTTTGCCCAGGTCGTAAATAATAAAAAACATAAACCCGATCAGCACCGTAATACCGATGTTCAGCGCCAGGCTTTCAAACTGGGCGGCATTCATAATTATCTCCCGCAGGAATCAGCTCAGGCCGCTATGGTACTCAGCCCGGCCGGTACTGACCAGCAACGGTTGCAGCATGAAACGACCGGGGTATGATGACGGCGCATTCTCAAACAGGCTGCCTGCAGCCAACAATAACAATAAGAGGTTTCATCATGGCCAGATTCTTTCTGCCCGCCCTGCTGTGGCTGGCATTCAGCGCCGCCAGCCAGGCCCAGACCGACCTGCCGGTACGGACGCTGTGCATTTTTGACCCGGTCGGCGCCCGCGGTCCGGTCTATAACGCCCTGCTGGATTACCAGACCAATGCCTTGAACTGGGGCGTGCAGCTGAACCTGAAAGCCTATACCAACGAGGCGGTGGTGATTGCCGACTACAGCGCCGGCCATTGTGACGCCATGGGCGTTACCGGCACCCGGGTGCGGCCGTATAATCGTTTTACCGCCAGCATTGAAGCACTGGGCGGCCTGACCAGTTATCAGCAGGTGCAGGAATTGATCGGCATGCTGTCCAAACCTCAGGCAGCGCGCTATATGATTCAGGACAACCATGAAGTGGCCGCCGTCATGCCCGGCGGCTCGGTGTTTGTGTTTGTGCGCGACAAAGCCATTAATTCGGTCGAAGCCGCCGCCGGCAAACGCATTGCCACACTGGATTACGACCAGGCTTCGGTCAAAGTGGTAGAACACATCGGCGCCACCATGGTGCCCTCCAGTGTCGCCACCTTTGCCCCACGCTTTAACAATGGCGATGTGGACATTGCCTACGCGCCGGCGGTGGCCTACCAGCCCTTCGAAATGTACAAAGGTTTAGGCGAGCAAGGGGCAATTTACCGCTTCAGTCTGGCGCAGATGAACTTTCAGCTGGTGCTGCACCGCGATCGCTTTCCGGCCAGCTTTGGTCAGCACAGCCGCGAATTCGCCTTCCGTCATTTTGATAAAGCCATGGCCCACATCCGCCAGGCCGAAGCCGGTATTCCGGAGCATTACTGGCTCGACCTGCCAGAAAAAATGGCACTGGATTATCAGGAAATGCTGCGCAATATCCGTATCAGCCTGACCGGCGCCGAGGTTTACGATGCCCGGATGATGCGCCTGATGCTGAAACTGCGCTGCCGCAGCAACCCCGGCCATCATGAATGTACGGAACAGCGGGAAGGCTGAACGCTAAAGTTTGCTTTACAATCGGCCCGGACAATCTGATCACGGCCCGTTATGAGCAACGATTTTGACTTCTGCATCGCCGGCGGCGGGGTTATCGGCCTCGCCCTTGCCTACCGTCTCAGCCAGCAGGGCAGCGTGCTGCTGCTGGAGCGCCACGCCCGCTTCGGCAGTGAAACCAGCAGCCGTAACAGCGAGGTGATTCACGCCGGGCTGTATTACCAGCCCGGTTCGTTAAAAGAGCAGCTGTGCCTGGCCGGTAAGCCAGCGCTCTATGCATTTTGTGAACAGCACGACGTGCCCCATCGCCGCATCGGCAAACTCATCGTGGCGCCCGCCGCTGATACCCCCAAACTGGATGAGCTCTGGCATAAAGGTGAACGCCTCGATATTCCACTGGAACGGCTGACGCAGGCGCAATTGCAGGAGCGCGAACCGCTGGTGCGCGGGGCGGCAGCGCTGTGGTCGCCCTCAACCGGCATTATCGACAGCCACGAATATATGCAACGGCTGGCCCAGCTGGCCCAGGTCAACGAAGCCCTGCTGCTCTGTCATTCCTCCGTGCGCCGTGCTGAACCAACCGACAGCGGCTGGCGGGTGACCATCGACAGCCCGGATGGCGAAGCACACATTCGTTGCGGCGCCCTGATCAACGCAGCCGGGCTGCAGGCGCAGAATCTGGCGCGTCAGCTGCAACTGGATGAGGACGATATTCCGGCCCTCTACCCCTGCCGAGGTCACTACTTCAGTTACCAGGCCAAAGCACCGTTCAAGCATTTAATTTACCCTTTACCGGAAGCCAATATGGCCGGCCTGGGCATTCACGCCACGCTGGACCTGGGCGGCCAGGTGCGGTTCGGCCCCGACACCCAATATCTGCCGGCCACGCAGCTGGACGATTATCGGGTGAACGAAGCCCTGCGCAGCCAGTTTGCCGCCGCCATCCGCCGCTATTTCCCGCAGCTGGACGCCAGCGCCCTGCAACCGGATTACGCCGGCATCCGCCCCAAAC
>JAEWQT010000112.1 GCA_023399105.1 Pseudomonadota bacterium
CATTCAGATACAGCTGCGTGGCGTCCATGGTTTTCCAGGAGGTGTCCGCCGCAAACCGCTCCGGTACATCTTCTGCAGCCGGGGCTTTTTCCGCTTCGGCGTCTTCTTCGTCGATCAGAGCCAGAGCGTCCACATCATCAAAAACGTCTTCTTCACGAATTTCCCGTTGCTGTACTGCCATGATCATTTCCGCCTGTTCTGCTTGCCTGCAGCCTGAAATCACACTGCTGTTCAGGTGGGCAACTGATTATTTTTTTATCCACTCTGTCCGGGTTTACCGGGCAAATACCGGAGCGGATCAACCGGTTTACCGTTCTGCCGGATTTCAAAGTGCAGCATCACTTTATCGGTACCGGTAGAACCTATTTCGGCAATCTTCTGGCCCGCTTTAACAACTTCCTGCTCGCTGACCAGAATACGGCTGGCATGGGCATAGGCACTCAGGTAGGTATCGTTGTGTTTGATGATGACCAGATTGCCGTAACCGCGCAGCCCCTGCCCCGCATACACCACGGTGCCTGCCGCTGCCGCCAAAACAGATTCTCCCAAAGCCCCCCCTATATCAATCCCCTTATTGACCGGGCTTTTGGTTGAAAAACGACCAGTCAAACGCCCGTTTGCCGGCCATTGCCAGCTTAATTCGGCACTGCTCTGAGGCTCCGGTGGTGGCGTGTAAGTGGCAACCGGTGGCGCTGGCAAGGTGGTTGTCACTGCTTCGCTCTTGCTGTCAGGCTTACTGACCGGGGCAGGCTTGTTGACCGCAACAGAACGCGCACGCCCGGACACGTCAATTTTCTGACCCGGGTAAATAATATAAGGACTGTAAATAGAGTTAGCACTCGCCAACTCCCGATAGTCGATACCATAACGCCAGGCAATAGAATAAAGCGTTTCCCCACGCTCCACCTGATGAAAACCCGTCACGGATTTCTCATCGCTGAACTTTCTTTCAACTGAGATGAATTCTCGTCCCGACACGCAGCCTGACAAAAATGTAATTAATGTGACTAATGTGACAACTGCTAGGTACTTCATTTTTGTCCACCAGTGGTTATTTTTTGACACCTGCCAGTAACAGGCTTTTTCAGGTCCGGTGGGCCAGACCACGCAATAACTAAAGGAACTATAAAAATAGTTTTTATAAAAAAATAATCTTAAAAAAGACGCGCATTTCCTGATTTTTCGTTTTCCGACCTGTTTTTTGTGACATTGCGAATAAATAAACGCATCCGACTTGCGTAATTCAGGAATTCGTCAACACTTCAGCCCTTGTCTTTCGGTACGGGTTAATCCGGTTTCGGATACCTGTTGCCAATCAGCGCTGAAAACGCCGGGCCAGCCATTCCAGCACCAACACCAGTGCAGCGCCGGTCAGCGCCAGTAATAACGCCTGCAAGGTTTCACTGCTCCAGGCCGGCAATACATTCATCTGTACCAGAGGCACCAATTCACCGCGACTGTCGATGCGGGTCGTCAGGGTTTCTTTCCACGGCCACACCTTCACCAGAGACCCCACCATAAAACCGGTCAGCAGGGCCAGCATGGCCTGATAATAATGGTGCAGCAACCAGCTGAGGATACGGGTGAAGGCTAACAACCCCAACACCGCGCCCAGCGCAAACAGACCTAATACACTCAGTTCAAGCCCTTTTACTGCCCCGATAACCGGCGCGTACATGCCCATTAGCAGCAGCATAAAGCTGCCGGAAATACCCGGCAGAATCATGGCACAGATAGCGATACTGCCGGCCAGAATCAGAGTCACCGGGGTCAGAGGCAGTTCCGTTGGTGTGGCCGAACTGATCAACGCCGCCGTCAGCGCACCGGCGGCCAGGAGCAGCAGAATACCGGCCGACCAGCGCTCAATTTGTCGGCCCATATGCCAGCAGGCCGCAATAATCAGGCCGAAGAAAAATGCCCACACCAGCACCGGATGCTGCACCAGCAGGTAATGAATACCGCGCGCCAGGGTAATAATGGCCAGCAGAATACCGCTGCCCAGGGTTAATAAAAAATTACCATTAATGGCTCGCCAGAATGCCCGCGGCCCCTGCCGGAACAGAATGCGCAGGGCATTCAAATTAACGCTTTTGATGGAATCCAGCAGTTCAGTATAAATGCCGGTAATAAACGCGATGGTGCCCCCGGAAACGCCGGGGACGACATCCGCCGAGCCCATCGCCAGGCCTTTAAGAAATAACCAGAGGTAATGCATGCGTTGTGTTAATCCCTTAGTGTAAGTTTCAGCGCTGAACACCCGGCAGAAAGGGAACAAAATGCACACTTTCCAGGGTTTTACGGCTGAAGTTGTCACCCTGGCGGGTAATAAGAACGAGTTTTTGCTCCTGGCTGCCGACCGGCATAATTAAACGCCCACCGTCGGCCAGCTGCTGTAACAGCGAATCAGGCACCGCATCAGGAGCCGCTGCGGCCAGAATACCGTCATAAGGACCGTACTCCGGCCAGCCCCAGGTACCGTCGGAAAGTTTCAGCCGGACATTGCGGTAATTCAGCTGCTGCAGACGCTGACGCGCCTTCAGGTACAGCGGCTCAATGCGTTCCACACTGTACAGCGCTCCCACCAGCGGGCTGAGTACCGCAGTCTGATAACCCGAGCCGGTACCGATTTCCAGCACCTTAGCCAACGGGCCACCTTGCAGCAGCACTTCGGTCATGCGCGCCACGGTTAACGGTTGGCTGATGGTCTGACCATGACCAATCGGTAAGGCGGTATCTTCGTAAGCGCGATGCGCCAGCGCTTCATCGACAAACAAATGCCGTGGTGTCTGAGCAATCACGTCCAGCACCGCCTGACTGCGGATACCGCTGTCACGCAGGCGTTGCACCAGCCGGTTGCGGGTGCGTTGCGAGGTCATGCCGATGCCGGTCAGTAACTGATCATTCACGAAGCGGCACCGGTAAAGACTTCCTGCAACATTGCCAGGGCGCTGTGGCGGGTCATATCCATCTGAATCGGGGTAATGGAAACCCGGCCCTGCTCGATGGCGTGAAAATCCGTGCCGGGGCCGGCGTCGGCCACCTCGCCGGCGGCAGAAATCCAGTAGCATTCTTTGCCGCGTGGATTAATCGTCTGGACCGGATTATCGGAACGCTGGCGATGACCAAGACGGGTCACTTCAATGCCGGTCAGTTCGTGGTAGGGACGATCAGGGACATTGATATTAATAACGGAATTAGGCGGCAGCTGCAGACGGTTCAGTTGCGGCAGGATGTCCAGCAACACCTGAGCCGCGGTATCAAAATGGCGACGACCGCAGAGCGAGACCGCAATGGGGGTTTTATCCAGAAACCGGCCTTCGGTGGCGGCCGCGACGGTGCCGGAATACAGCACATCGTCACCCAGATTGGCGCCCGAATTGATGCCGGCAATGACCCGTTCGCACTGATCTTTAAAGAAGGTATTAATTCCCAGATGCACACAGTCGGTGGGCGTACCGTTAATGCTGATAAAGCCATTGTCCATAGACAGCGGATGCAATGGCCGGTCCAGCGTTAAGGAATTACTGGCACCACTGCGGTCACGGTCAGGGGCCACTACCATGACGCTGTGACCCGCCAGGGTTAATGCCTGGGCTAATGTGCGCAGCCCGGGGGCGTGTACACCATCATCATTCGACAGCATCAGATTCATGCGTACTAACCCGCTCGGGCTCCTTGGTTCTGGTTATTTCACGGAGTAAAGAG
>JAEWQT010000160.1 GCA_023399105.1 Pseudomonadota bacterium
AAGTTCATTGGTACATAGATCGTTACTACAATAGAATCCGACGCCATGGAGCTTTGAATGGCTTAAGCCCCATGATGTTCGAATCACAAGCAATCTGATGAGTGTCTACTTTATCGGGGGCGTTCCATTTTTGCTTCTCCCATCTCCCGTCAAGCGCAGCGAGCGTCTTACTTGCTTTTGCTTCTCCCATCTCCCGTCAAGCGCAGCGAGCATTTAGCACGTTCGCGCAGCGAGCATTTAGCACGTTCGCGCAGCGAGCGTTTAACCCATTCGCGGCTCGACCACCACCTCACTCAGGCAGGAGTTGGCAATAAAGCAGTGCTGATGGGCCTTTTCGTGCATGGCGGCAATGGCTGCGGCATCAGGCTGTTTGTCGCCACTGAACACGGCCTTGGGTTGCAGACGAATTACCGGCACCCAGAATTTACCGTCCTCGCGCTGCCCCATTTCGGCCACCGCGGTGTCTTCATAAGACGCTACGACCAGGCGTTTTTTCGCTGCCAGCGCCAGGAAGGTCTGCATATGGCAGCTGGCCATGGCCGCCGCCAGCATCTGTTCCGGATCGGCACCAAAATCATTACCGGCACCACCGGCCGGCAATGTGACCGTGGGCTGAAACTGCAGCTCGTGACGGCGCTCAAAGCCTTCATGCGAGAACTCGCCCTGCTGTTGCCAGCGGATATTCACAATGTGTTCCGACACCTGTATTACTCCAGTGTTTTGCGTAAGGTAAAGGCACCGCGCAGATCGCCAGGGTTAAAACCACGGGCCTGATCCTGCGGGTACAGCTCGTCCAGGCGCGCCTGCACCGGCGCACTCAGTTCAGTGCCATGACAGGCAATACAGGCAGCACCGGTGGGAATGGCTTTCATAAAGCGGAATTCGCCATTCTCAGTAGCACTGGCTTCCAGTGTCATAAGGTCTTCGCCGGCCTGTTTACGCTGTTCAAACTGCTGCAGCACCTCGCGCTCCCAGGCATCCGGTTGGTTGTCCGGGTTACGCACTTTGAGTGACGTGCGGCCAATCTGCCAGCCGTTACGGCTGGTTTGTTCGGCAATCAGCGGTGCCTCGGTATTGCACAGACCTATCGCGTGCACCGGGCCGTCACTTTCCATGCCCTGCTTTAGGGTGCTCTGCAGAGCGCCGGCAAAGGTTTTAATCTGCGCCCGCGCTTCCGCCTGCAGGGCGCTGGTGTCGTCATCGGCCTGCACTGACAGCGATGCCAGCGCGGCCGATACCAGAATCGTCAGTAGTTTTTTCATCCTTTATCCTCAGCGATACATGCCCGGGTCCAGTTCCACTTTGTGCACCGAACCGGCCCAGCCATCAAAGCCACCCACCAGCATTTTTACCTGCTCAAAGCCCATGCGTTTCAGGGTGTGAGCGGCTAATGTGCTGCGGCCGCCGTTTTTGCAGTACAGCAGAATGCTGGCCTGCGGGTCACACAATGCCGGGTGATCGCCAACGCGGAACTCCAGCACACCGCGCGGCACATTCACGGCACCGGGCAGATGCCCCATATCAAATTCAGCCGGTTCACGCACATCCAGCACCACGCAGCCCTGTGCCAGCATGGTTTCAGCGCCTGCGGCATCCACCGGCACCACCGCGGTACGGGCTTCGGCCAGTAAATCGTCTTTGCTTAAGGCCATTCGTTACTCCTTAAAGATTGATCACACATTCCGCAATAAGCATACAGAAATAAGAAGCCACCGCCAGTCCGACCAAGGCCGCTGGCGGCGACCATCAGCGCTTACTCGTGATCGAAACGACCGTTCATTTCCAGCCACAGCGCGTTGATGATGCCGAACGAACAGGCCAGCAACACCCCCAGAATCCAGGCGAAATACCACATAATCAAACTCCTCAGTACGTGCTGTACTTATTCTGTTCAATAAAATCGGTGGTCAGACGACCGCGCATTTTGTAGTAACCCCAGGCGGTGTAACTGAGCACGATGGGCACAAACACCATGGCCACCCAGAACATAATGTTCAGGGTCAGCTCGCTCGATACCACATCCCACACGGTCAGGCTGTGCGACGGGTTCAGACTCGACGGCATGATGAACGGGAACAGGCTGACGCCAGCGGTCAGAATCACGCCCACCTGCGCCAGCGAGCTGCCGACAAAGGCCAGCGCGCCGCGGTTCAGCAACGAAAACAGCGAAGCCAGCAACAAGCCGGCGAACCCAACAACAGGCGCCAATATGGCCAGCGGATACTGACTGTAATTCTGCATCCAGCCACCGGCCTGCAGCTCCGCCGTTTTCTGCAACGGCGACATCGCAGCGCCCACATCAGCACTGGCGGTCAGCACATAGCCATCCATACCGGATACCCAGACACCGGCGAGACCGAACAGCACCGCCACCAGCACACCCAGCAGTACGCCGGCCTGACGCGCCCGCTCATGCAGCGCACCGTCGGTCCGCATCTGCAGGTAGGTGGCGCCATGCAGGGTCAGCATACCCAGACTGATCAGCCCGGCCAGCAGACCGAACGGATTCAGCAACGCCCAGAACGAGCCGCTGTAGGTGGAGCGCATAAACTCATCCAGCGTGAACGGCA
>JAEWQT010000166.1 GCA_023399105.1 Pseudomonadota bacterium
CCGTTACACTCCGCTGCTTGTTTGTTCAACCCATGAACTCTATTTCCGTGAAACGGCCAGCCAATTTGATCAAATCTGTATTCAGCCTGTTCGGCAAAAAGAAAAAAGCCACCAAGGCCCTGCTTACCATCGTGTCCCGTGATGAGCACAGCATCAGCCGCAGCAACCTCAGTGAAAACGCCCTGAAGGTGCTGTACCGCCTGAATAAGGCCGGCTATCAGGCGCTGCTGGTCGGCGGCGGTGTCCGTGACACCCTGCTGGGCCTGAACCCGAAAGATTTCGATGTGGCCACCGACGCCACGCCGGAACAGGTGAATCAGCTGTTCCGTAACTCCCGCTTAATCGGCCGCCGTTTCAAGCTGGTGCATGTGGTGTTTGGCCGCGACGTGATTGAAGTGGCCACCTTCCGGGCGCCACCGACCGACGAACATTCCACCAAGGTGGCCGCCAAAGGCGATCAGGGCATGATCCTGCGCGACAACGTCTACGGTAATAAAGACGAAGACGCCATCCGGCGTGACTTCACCGTTAACGCCCTGTACTACAACATTGCTGATTACAGCGTGCACGCTTATGCCGGTGGCTGGGATGATTTACAGAACCGCCGCCTGCGCCTGATTGGTGACCCGGAAACCCGTTACCGCGAAGACCCGGTGCGTATGCTGCGCGCCATCCGCTTTGCCGCCAAGCTGGGTTTCAGCATTGAAGCCCGCACCGCCGAACCCATCCCGGTGCTGGCACCGCTGCTGCAGCAGATTCCGCCGGCGCGCCTGTTTGAAGAAGTGTTAAAGCTGTTTTTGCACGGCCAGGCGCTGGATACTCTGCGCCTGCTGCGCGAATACCAGTTATTCGGCCACCTGTTTCCGTTGGCCGAGCAATGCATGCGCGATGATCCGCAGGCGCTGACCATGGCCGAAAACACCATGCGTAACACCGATGAGCGCATCCGCGCCGGTAAATCGGTAACCCCTTACTTCTTTATGGCCTCATTGCTGTGGCCGGCGCTGGTGCGTACCCAGCGCGAATTTGAACAGCGCGGCCTGCCGCCGCATCCGGCGCTGCAGAAAGCCGCCGACCGCGTGCTGTCGCAACAGATTCAGGCCACCGCCATTCCCAAGCGTTTCTCTATTCCGATGCGCGAAATATGGGAACTGCAGCCGCGGCTGGCAAAAACCCAGAGCCGCCGCTGTGTGGAACTGCTGACCCATCCGCGTTTCCGCGCCGCCTACGATTTCGTGCTGCTGCGTGAGCAATCCGGCGAAAACATGAACGGCATCGGCAAATTCTGGACAGACTTACAGGAACAGCATCCGGGCTTGGTAGGCAGCCGCCCGCCGCGCCACGAGGAAAACGATGGCGAGGGTCGCGGCGAGCGTCCCCGGGTACAACAGGGCTTCAGCCAGAACGACGACGCACCGCGCAAACGCCGCCGCCCGCGCAGCCGCAACCGCCTGCCGCCCGCTGCCCATTAATTGCCATGACCAGCCTGACCCGTTGCTACATTGGCCTGGGCGCTAACCTGAATGATCCGGCGGCGCAGATCCGCACCGCCCTGCAGGCGCTGGCGCAATTACCCCACACGCGCCTGCTGCGCGTCTCGTCCCTGTATGGCAGCAAGCCGCTGGGACCACAGGATCAGCCCGATTACCTGAACGCCGTGGCTGAACTGGACACCCGGCTTGAACCACTGGCCCTGCTGGACGCCCTGCAGGCGCAGGAACAACAGCAAGGACGCATCAAACGCCGCCACTGGGGCGAGCGTTGTATCGACCTTGACCTGCTGCTGTACGGCGACACCACAATGCGCAGCGAGCGCCTCAACATTCCCCATCACGAACTGAACAACCGCAGTTTTGTGGTCGAGCCGCTGCGCGAACTCTGCCCGGATTTACAGCTGCCCGATGGCACGGCGCTGGCCAGTCTGACCCCGACCTTCGGTGGTGAACTGATCCGGGTGGCGCCACTGACGCTGCCGGAAGGTTGACTTATCAGCGCCAATCCGCACCATACGCCCCAATATCTGACCGTCTGACGCCCCGTACGCTGCAGACGACCGCCAACCGGAGAACCGTTATGAGCGCCATCAGTATCCGTTCGTTACAGGCCATGAAGCAGCAGGAAAAATTTTCCATGCTGACCGCCTACGATGCCACCTTTGCGCAACAGGCCGCGGATGCCGGCGTGGAAGTGCTGCTGGTCGGCGACTCCCTGGGCAATGTGATTCAGGGTCACGACAGCACCTTGCCAGTGACCGTGGCCGATATGGCCTACCACACCGCCAACGTGGCCCGTGGTAACCGCCGCGCCCAACGTCCGGCGCTGATCATGGCCGACCTGCCGTTTATGAGCCATGGCACCGTTGAGCAAGGCCTGGAGAGTGCGCGGCTGGTGATGCAGGCCGGCGCCCATATTCTGAAGCTGGAAGGCGACTCCTGGCTGATTCCGCTGATCGAATCGCTGTCCCGTCAGGGCGTGCCGGTGTGCGCACACCTGGGCTTAACCCCGCAGTCGGTGAATAAATTCGGCGGCTACCGGGTGCAGGGCCGCGAACAGAATAAAGCCGATGCCATGGTCGAACACGCTGTGGCGCTGGCCAATGCCGGTGCCGATATGATTCTGCTCGAATGCGTACCGAATGAACTGGCCAACCGCATCACCGCCTCGGTCAGCGTGCCGGTAGTCGGCATTGGCGCCGGCGCCGGTACCGACGCCCAGGTATTGGTGATGCACGATATGCTGGGCCTGAATCCCCGCCCGGCCAAGTTTGTGAAAAATTTTCTTACCGACGGCCGCAACATTCAGCAAGCCTTTGCCGCCTACGTTGCCGAGGTGAAATCCGGCCAGTTTCCGGCCGCCGAACATGGGTTTTCCGCATGATTACTGTTCACACCATCCGCGAACTGCGTGAGCACGTCCGTAACGCCCGCGCCAGCGGCCGCCGTATTGGCTTTGTGCCAACCATGGGCAACCTGCACGACGGCCATATCAGCCTGATCGACCGCGCCCGTGGTGACCAGTGTTTTACCGTGGCCAGCATTTTTGTAAACCCGCTGCAGTTCAACGATAAAAACGACCTGGCCCGTTATCCGCGCACTCTGCCGGATGATCAGGCGCGGCTGAGCGCCGCCGGCTGCGATGTATTGTTCGCGCCGGATGTGGACGAAATGTACCCCAATGGCCAGCAGGGGCAGACCATTGTGCAGGTGCCGGTGGTATCGGATGGTCTGTGCGGTGCCAGCCGTCCCGGCCATTTCGATGGTGTATCCACCGTGGTTACCAAGCTGTTCAATATGGTGCAGCCCGATAACGCCTACTTTGGCGAAAAAGATTTTCAGCAGGTGGCGGTGATCCGCAAGATGGTGGCTGACCTGAATATGCCCATTGAGATTGTACCGGTCCCCACCGCTCGCGCCGCCGATGGCCTGGCTCTGAGTTCACGCAATGGCTACCTGAGCGAGCAGGAACGCGCCCTGGCCACCGGCCTGTATCAGACCCTGCAGGAAATCGCCGCCGCGCTGCAGACCGGTGAGACCATTGCCAGTGTTCTGCACAGCGCCACCGAGCGCCTGAACGGCCGTGGTTTTGTCACCGATTATCTGGAAGTGCGCCGCCAGGCGGATCTGCAACCCGCCACCGCCGCCGACCGCGAACTGGTGATTCTGGGGGCTGCGGTATTGGGCCCGGCACGCCTGATTGATAATCTGCAGGTGACGTTGAATCGGGCAAGTGATTAAGGCATACTTCGCCGCCTTATGGCCCGGTGGGCAATAAGTGACCAATTCCGGCGCGGGTTGAAAGCTCACGGCGACCGGGGGATCCGATCCCTGACGTTGTATCGTCCGATTAGTTAAGAAAGGGTTTACCATGCAGTCCATCATGCTCAAAGCCAAGCTTCATCAGGCCCGGGTTACCCACTCGGTGCTGAACTATGAAGGCTCTTGTGCCATTGACGGCAAGTTGCTGGATCTCGCGGGAATGCGTGAGTTTGAACAGATCCAGATCTACAACATCAATAACGGCAAGCGTTTTACCACCTACATCATCCGTGGTGAAGACGGCTCCGGTATCATCTCCGTCAACGGTGCAGCGGCGCATATGGCCGATGTCGGTGACCGGGTGATTATCTGCGCCTACGCCAATTATGACGAAAAAGAACTGGCGACTTTCCGCCCGAAAATGGTCTACCTGAACGCCGATAACAGCGTCAGCCATACCAGCTTCGATATTCCGGTACAGGTTGCCTGATTCGTACTGAATTCTTAAAACGCCGCCCGGCTCTGCTGTGCGGCGTTTTTTTATGCTCGCCGTCGGCCCAACGGAAACCCATTCCTGCCTTTAATGGCTGATCCGGCTTCCGTATACTCGCGCCCTGAAGCGCCCTTGTTGCGTCGGTTTATTTAAGGAAATCTTCATGGCCATTACTGCCAGCCTGACTCAATCGCCGCTGTGGCAACAGCTGCAACAGCATTACCAAAGCATTCGCCATCAACACATGCGCGACTGGTTTGCCGCCGATCCGCAGCGTTTCCAGCGCTTTCATCTCAATGCTGCCGGCCTCAGCCTCGATTATTCGAAAAACCGCATCACCCATGACACCCTGCAACTGCTGCTGCAACTGGCACAGGAACGCAACCTGCCGGCGCAGATTGAAGGCCTGTTCCGTGGCGATGCCGTCAACCGCAGTGAACAACGACCGGCCCTGCACACCGCCCTGCGCAATTTCAGCGACCGTCCGGTGCTGGTCAACGGCACCGACGTCATGCCGGAAGTGCGCGCCACCATCCGGCGCATGGAAGAGTTCTGCTGGAAAATCCGCCGTAACCAATGGCGCGGTTACACCAACAAAGCCTTTACCGATGTGGTGTCGATTGGCATCGGCGGTTCGTTTCTGGGCCCGAAACTGGCCTCCGGTGCGCTCAAGCCCTACTGGGACAGCCGCCTGAACATTCATTATCTGGCCAATATCGACGGTTCGCACATTACCGAAATTCTGCGCCGCCTCGACCCGGCCACCACGCTGTTTATTATTCAGTCGAAATCCTTCGGCACTCAGGAAACGCTGAAAAATGCGCTGGCCTGCCGCCACTGGTTCCTCGACAACGGCGGTACCGAGGCCGATCTGGCCAAGCACTTCACGGCCGTATCCTCCAACGTGCAGAAAGCGGTGGAGTTCGGCATCGCCGAAGACAATATTTTCCCCATGTGGGACTGGGTCGGTGGGCGCTATTCGCTGTGGT
>JAEWQT010000223.1 GCA_023399105.1 Pseudomonadota bacterium
AAGCATGAAATCCATATTGTTGATTGATGACGACTTTGAACTGGGCGAGCTGTTGCAGGAATACCTGGCGATGGAAGGCTTTGCCTTAACCGCAGTGCAGGATGGCGAACGCGGTCTGCAGCAAGCCCTCAGTGGTGATTACGACCTGATCTTGCTGGACGTCATGCTGCCGAAAATGAACGGTTTTGAAGTGCTGAAGCGCATCCGTGCCGAGTCGGCCATCCCGGTGATCATGCTCACCGCCCGTGGTGAAAGTGTCGACCGCGTGCTGGGGCTGGAGCACGGTGCCGATGATTACATTCCCAAGCCCTATCATCACCACGAGTTGGTGGCCCGCATCCGCGCCCTGTTCCGGCGCATTGAACTCAGTGGCGATACGCAGAAAGCCGCCGGGGTGCTGGTGGTGGGTGAATTGCAGCTGAACAGCAGCAAGCGCCAGGTGTTGCTGAACGGCACCGAATTATCCCTGACCGGCGCCGAGTTCGGGGTGCTGGAATGCCTGATGGAAAATGTCGGTGAGCTGGTTGATAAAGACACGCTGTCGCTGGCGGCGCTGGGGCGACGACTGATGGCATACGACCGCTCGATCGACATGCACGTCAGCAACCTGCGTAAAAAACTCGGTCGCCGCAGCGATGACTCCGACTGGATCAAAACCGTGCGTTCGCGCGGCTATATGCTGGCGCACTGATTGTGGGTATGCGTTGGTACCGCTCGCTGTTCTTTAAGGTGTTCCTGTGGTTCTGGGCGGTTATCTTTCTCGCCATGTGGGCGGCGGTACTGACCAATCACTGGATTGAAGAAGACTACTTCCGCCCGGCCAGCCAGAACGAAGTGCTGCACCTGGTGCAGATGATGGAGCGCGAGCAACCCATTATTGCCGAAGGCCGCAAACTGTGGCGCAAGGTGCGGCCGGGCTGGAATCTGGTGTCGGTGCCGGCTGACCTGATTACTCAGCTGCCCCATGATCTGGAAGAATTTGCCGATTACGCCGGTCAGACGGCGCAGGTGCTGTACGGCCAGAATGACGGCTGGTTGATGATCGGCCCGCTGGAACAGGCAGGTTATCTGTACATTGCCGTGGCCCGGCCGCAATGGCCGGGGTTGCTGGATAACGAAGACCGCTGGCTGGTGCCGGTGGCCATGGTGCTGGTGGTCACCCTGCTGTGCGGGGCGCTGGTGTGGAGTTTAACCACACCCATCCGCCGTTTGCAGCGCACAGTACGGCGGCTGGCGGCCGGCAACTTTGATGTCTCCGACCTGCGTCATGTGCGTTTCCGCGAAGATGAAATCGGCATGCTGGCCGGTGAAGTGATGGACATGGCCGGCTCCCTGCAACGGTTATTGCACAGCCATCAGCAGTTGCTGCGCGATGTCTCGCACGAGTTACGCTCCCCGCTGACCCGGCTGCAGATTGCCCTGGGCATTGCCCGCAAAAAAGATCAGCAGAACGCACTGCAGTCTGAACACGACCGCATTGAGCGCGCCGTGCAGCAGGTGGATGGGCTGGTCAGCCAGATTCTCGACCTGGCCCGGCTGCAGCAAAGTGACCGCGATCTGTTGCAGTTACAGACGTTGCCGTTACAGGAGCAGCTGCAGGAATGGGTGGACGATGCGGAGCCCGAGCTGCAGCAAAAGCAGCTTCAGATTGACTGGCAGCTGACCGCCGAATCGCTGTCCTGTCACTGGGATTGGCTGCTGATTCAGCGGGCGTTCGATAATCTGCTGCGCAATGCCATCCGCTTTGCCCCGTCCGGGTCGGTATTACAGGTCGGGCTGACCAGTAGTCACGGGCTGGTGTCGCTGTGGGTGCAGGATCAGGGCGCCGGTGTTCCGGAAGAGCAGCTGGAATCCATTTTCGATCCTTTTACCCAAGTGGATTCGGCCCGCGATCATGCCGCCGGTGGTTATGGCCTGGGTTTGGCGCTGGTGCGGCGCATTGTTGAATTACACGAAGGAATGGTCACGGCCAGCAATGCATACCCGGGCCTGCGGGTGGTAATGCGTCTGCCGCTGCGTATAAAAACAGCAAAATCATGACAAGGGCGCCTTGCAGGGTGGTTATTCACTGGAAAAGGCAATAGGTTTTTGGTAGAAAGTACGGCCCTTATGCCCCCTGTGTCAGGAACTTTTTACACAGCCGGCTTTTTTACCAACGCGACGAGACTGGACAAGCAACTATGTCACAAGATTTCAAGCAAGCAGCCCTGGATTACCACCAGTTCCCGAAACCGGGCAAAATCAGCGTTGAGCTGACCAAGCCGGCACAGACCTCCCGTGATCTGTCCCTGGCTTACAGCCCAGGTGTGGCTGAGCCGGTAAAAGAGATCGCTGCCGATCCGGAAAACGCTTACAAGTACACCTCCAAAGGTAACCTGGTAGCGGTTATTTCTGATGGTACTGCGATTCTGGGTCTGGGTGACCTGGGTCCGCTGGCCTCCAAGCCGGTAATGGAAGGCAAGAGCCTGCTGTTCAAACGTTTTGCCGGCGTTGATTCCATCGACATCGAAGTGGAATCTGAAAGCCCGCAAGCCTTCATCGATACCGTGCGTCGCATTGCGATCACCTTCGGTGGTATCAACCTGGAAGACATCAAAGCCCCTGAGTGCTTTGAAATCGAACGCACCCTGATCGAACAGTGCGACATTCCGGTATTCCACGATGACCAGCACGGTACTGCGATTGTGACCGTTGCCGGCGCTCTGAACGCGCTGGAAATCGTTGGTAAGAAAGTAGAAGACGCCAAAATGTGCGTACTGGGTGCCGGCGCTGCCGCCATTTCCTGTACCAAACTGATGATTCTGGCGGGTATGAAGCCGGAAAACGTCTTTATGTGTGACCGTAACGGCGTGATCCATTCTGGCCGTACCGATCTGAACCAGTACAAACAGGCCTTTGCGGTAGAAACCGACAAGCGCACTGTGGATGATGCGCTGGATGGTGCTGACATCTTCCTGGGTCTGTCTGGTCCGAACATGGTAACCGGCGAACAGATCAAGAAAATGGCCCCGAACCCGATCATTTTCGCCTGTGCTAATCCGGTTCCGGAAATCATGCCGGAAATCGTTAAGGAAGTGCGTCCGGATGCCATCATGGCCACCGGTCGTTCTGACTACCCGAACCAGGTAAACAACGTTCTGGGTTTCCCGTTCATCTTCCGTGGTGCTCTGGACGTTCGCGCCAAGCGCATCAACGAAGAAATGAAACTGGCCGCTGCCAAGGCGCTGGCTGGTTTGGCGAAAGAGCCGGTCACTCAGGAAGTTCTGGATGCCTACGGCCTGCAGTCGCTGGAATTTGGCCGTGACTACATCATCCCGAAAGCCGTTGATACCCGTCTGCTGGGCGCAGTATCTTCAGCGGTTGCTCAGGCAGCGGTTGATACCGGTGTGGCGCGCAAGCCGTTCCCGGCGAACTACCCGCTGCAAACTCTGGCGGATCTGTAAGCCTGAGTGGTAATAAAAAACCCGGCCTGTGCCGGGTTTTTTTATGGCCGCCATTTGGCCCGGCATCAGCGGAACAGGTAATCGTCTAACAGCTGCTCGTAGCTTTTTATAATGCGCTGGTCTTCGCCGCTGGCGCGCAGTTGCTCAAACCCCTGATCAAACTGGTTACGTAATGTCGCCGTACGAAAGGCTGAATAATAGTCGGTGGGCGGAAATAATTCGGCGTAGCGATACCCTTTGGCGGCCGCCGGCCCGGTTGGATTCTGGCGCCGTAACTGACTGAGAAAATACCGGAACACGGTTTTTTCCATCACAATCACATCGGTTTCACCGGCGAACAGGGCGCGCACCTGTTCAATCTGGTCGCCCTGTTCCAGATACAGCGGGGCATTGCTGACGGCGGTGCCAAATTCTGCCGGCAGCAGTTGCCGGGCCAGACTGAAGCCCTGTACCCGGTAATGCTGCAGATCGCTGATAGTCGTCAGCGGCAGGCTGCGTTCTTCAAGGGAAATGGCTACGTTCTGGAAGGTTATCAGAGGAGCGCTGGCAAAAAACGCCGTTGGCGTAGCCTGTATGTTGGAGCGGCACAAACCATCCAGCTTGCCCTGATTAAAGTCATTGGCATTCTGATGATTGCTGCTGTACTGCAGGTTCAGACTCAGACCGGCGTTGGCCAGTGAGCGGCGCAGCAGATCCAGTATGATGCCGCGATCATTATTGGGAATAACGTAAGGAGGGACCGACAGGCTGCAACCTATCTGCACAACGGTCGCTGCGCTGAGCGGCAGCCAGACACCGCTCAGCAACAGGAAAGAGAATAACAGCACTACGCGCATAACACCTCACGACCGCTGGTCTTCAGGTGCCCGGACCGGGCAAGTGCACAGCAGTATGGGTGCCTTGTTTACCCGCCGTCCACCCCCCACGGCG
>JAEWQT010000227.1 GCA_023399105.1 Pseudomonadota bacterium
GCCACAGAATCACCGCCAGAGTACGCACCAGTGCCGCGACCAACAGCAGGGCAAACCCGGCCGCCATCAATGGATGTGGTTCCAGCCGGCGACCGGAATGCCCCAGTGATACTCGGGCAATCATGGCCAGAATCATGCCGCCAATAGCCCCGACCGTCAGCGCATGCAGAGCGGTACTGAACGTAATGGGTAAGCCCAGATAGTGCAGCGCCAGCAACAACAGCCCCAGCGGCACACACCAGTAAGCCAAGTGCAATGACCACAACAGCGGTACTTTCCAGGTCACCTGAATGCGCCAGCAGGCAACGCGCAGCGCCTGAGCCAGAGCGACAACAATCAACACAGCCGCCAGTACCGGTGCAGGTAAATACTGATCCAGCGTGGTCAGAAAGACCGCTACCACAAGCCAGGTTCCACCCAAAACGGATTTTTCCAGCCAGGGAATTGCTTCCACTTTCGGCGTCATGGTGCCGTTGGCGGTAAACATCGGCATTACCCGGCCACCGACGATGGTAATCAGCAACACCACCATCAGGCTGACGGCATGGCTGCCCCACAACACCAGCGCCATATTATTGTGCGCATTGCCCCAGTGCATGGCCGCGTTTACAGCGGTCATTAACACCAGTACCGGCACAAAGAAATAATTACGTTGCTGGCGTACGGCATACAGCAATTGCCAGAAAAACCAGGCCACCAACGGTAAAAAAGCCAGATCCACCAGGGCGGTTAACCACCAGGGCACCAACGGGGCAAACAACATCAGCACCCGTCCGGCCAGCCATACCAGCGTCAGTATTAATAAAGGCAGCCCGTTGGTGGCGCGCCGGCCGGTCCAGTTTTGTACGGCGGTCAGTAAAAACCCGGCAATCACCGCCGCCGCAAAACCAAACAGCATTTCGTGACTGTGCCAGAACGTGCCTAATTCCATGATGCTCAGCTGCTGCCCCTGCAAAGCAAGCCCCCACAGTGCCAACGCCAGACTGCTGAAACCGGCCGCCAGTAAAAACAGCGGCCGGAATGCCTGGCCCCAGAGCGGAGCCGCCGGACTCATAAACGTCATACGATTACCTGCCATAAATAATAAAACCCATCAGGAATGCTGCTCCTGTTCAATTTGCCGGTCAACAGAAGAAACAAAATACTCATCCGAAAAAGCCGACTCAGGCTCTTTCAGCCAGACCAGACAAATCAGCCAGCTGATAAACCCACCGGCGGCGATAATAAAGAAAAACTGATTGGCATCGACAAAGGTATAAATGGTCAGATAAAACACGGCGCCGACATTACCGTATGCCCCGGCCATACCGGAAATCTGGCCGGTTAAGCGCCGCTTAATCGATGGAATAATACCGAAAGTAGCACCCTCTGCACCCTGCACAAAAAACGAGGTAAATACGGTAATGGCTACCGCAATAATCAGTGGCCAGGAGGAATTCATTAACCCCATCAGGGCAAAACCAATGGCAATACCAAACATATAGCTGAGCATCACAAAGCGCCGGTTGCCCAAACGGTCAGATACCAGCCCACCCATCGGACGGGCAACCAGGTTAACAAAGGCAAAGGAAGCCGCAATTAAACCGGCCGCGGTGGCAGACAGGTTCCAGGTACTTTCAAAAAACATCGGCAGCATGGATACCACCGCCAGCTCGGCACCGAAGTTAGCAAAATAGGTACTGTTTAATGCAGCCACGCTGTTAAATGGGTATTTATCATCTTCCGGTACGCCTTTTTTCAGAATCGGCACGTTCACGCGCAGAATCTGCACGATCTGATAAATCACCACCGCCACAATAACTGCATAACAAATAGCCGCCCCGGTGGCATCCAGATAGCCTAATTTTTCAATGCGCCAGACCAGAACCGCCAGAATGCCAAAGAGCGGAATCGTCCATAAAATCAGTTTTACCATGTCACCCCAGCTACTGACTTCCAGCGCCGAAGCCTTGCGCGGTTTACGATGCACCGTGCCCACCGGGCCATCGGTAATCGCAAACCAGTAGTACAGGCCGTAAGCAGCCATCACAAAGGCACTCTGGGCAATGGCCCAGCGCCAGCCGTCGTCACCACCGTACATGTGAATCGCAATGGTGGGTAAGGTCATGGCGGCAGCGGCGGAACCAAAGTTGCCCCAGCCGGCGTAAAAGCCTTCAGCAAAACCAATGTCTTTGGGTTTGAACCACATGGCGGTCATGTGGATGCCCACCACAAAGCTGGCACCGATGGAGCTGAGCACCAGCCGGCTGACCAGTAATAAGAATCATTTTTAACCTGTGCAAATAGCGCATACCGGGATGCTCCGGCTACAGGTAAGATAGGCGGGTTTTCTGCTGCAAAGTGTTGGTCATCATGCGTCGCCTGTCTGTTATTACCCGCATTAATCTTTCCCTGATTGCCGTGATCGTTATGGCCATATCCACCATTATGGTGTCCTACTGGCTATCGGATCAGGCCGATAACGATGCCTACGCCATTAACGTGGCCGGCTCGCTGCGTATGCACAGTTACCGCATTATGCTGGAGCAGCACAGTGATGGTGACGATGAGGTGGTTCACGAAATTTTTAATAATCCGGTGATGCTGAATGTGATAACCACCACAGGCATGAGCAGCCTGTTTGCTCAGTTAAACGACGACTGGACCGAGCTGCACCGGGTTATACACCTTGCTGATAATACCCAGGCGCAGAAAGTAATTTTCCTGAATCAGTTTGTCAGCCGTATTAATGATCTGGTGCTGGGTATTCAGCAGCATGCTGAAAGTAAAATCCGCACCCTGAGGTTATTTCAGATTCTGGCATTTTTTATTACGGTAGCGCTGTCAGCCATTATTATTTACTGGATTCACCGGCGTTTTACCCAACCCCTGAACGAGCTGACCAACATCGCCCGGCAAATCAGCCGGGGAGATTTTTCCTGCAGCATCTCTGTTAGTAAAGATGATGATGAACTTGGCCTGTTGTCACGTTCCTTTGAACGTATGTGTAAGGCCATTGCCTATATGTACGAATCATTGGAAGCCCAGGTGGAAGAGAAAACCACCGAACTGCGCAACAGCAATAAAACCCTGGCGTTTTTGTATAACATTGCCCGCCGGATTACTACCCACGAAATTAACCGCAATGATTTCAGCAGCATCGTACAGAGCTTAAGTGATATTACCGGTCTGACCGATATTGAACTCTGCCTGCTGACGGAAAATGGTGATATCCCCTACCTGCAGATTAATGGCAATAAACATGCTGACATCGACTGTCAGCAACGTGACTGCCGCGAATGCATGCACAGTGACAAGCATTTCGATAACGAACTGCACTACCCGGT
>JAEWQT010000235.1 GCA_023399105.1 Pseudomonadota bacterium
TTGGTACATAGATCGTTACTACAATAGAATCCGACGCCATGGAGCTTTGAATGGCTTAAGCCCCATGGCGTTCGAATCACAAGCAATCTGATGAGTGTCTACTTTATCGGGGGCGTTCCAAAGCAGCCCGCCGTTGGCGGGCAGCGCGGCAGAAATGCCGCTCGTACAGTAAATTCGTTGGGCGTTAGGTGTGCTCGGTGTGTAGGAGTGACATTTTTGTCACGATTCGGGTTGTTAAACCCGCCTATACGGCGTTGCTGTTCATTGGCCCGCCGTTGGCGGGCATTCGCGGGCATGGCCCGCTCCCACAATTGATGCAGTGTTGGTGCTCATTGGCCCGCCGTTGGCGGGCTGTCGCAGGCATGGCCAGCTCCCACACTTAGCCAGCTGCCACATTGCTCGCTGAACCCTTAACGCCGAACGCTGAACCTTGAACGGCCGGTCGAATGCCGCTCTTATCCGAAACATGCCTGATAGGCCTTGGGCTAAGGGGGTGTCAGCATAGCGCTTCTGGTTAAAAAGGGATTTTTTATGTTTGAAATACTTCACCACGGCGCTGTGAATGGCGTTACCGGTTCTTGTCACCAATTGAAGCTGGCCAATGGCGCGTCGGTATTGGTGGATTGCGGGTTATTTCAGGGCGCGGAGTCGTTAGACCGTGAATCCGGCAACGAAGATTTTAACCGTAAGCAAATTGATTTTTCGTTGGCTGGCGTGCAGGCGCTGGTGGTTACGCATTGCCATATTGACCACGTTGGCCGGCTGCCGTATTTGCTGGCGGCGGGGTTTAATGGCCCCATTTATGCCACCGAGGCCACGGCGCATTTGCTACCGCTGGTGATTGAAGATGCCATTAAAGTGGGCGTAACCCGTGACGAGCGCTTAATTCGTTCTGTGTTACAAAAGCTGCAATCGCTGTTGGTGCCGGTGCCTTATAAGCAGTGGTTTAATGTGGCGGATATTGCTGGTTTAAAGGCGAAATTTCATTGTGCCGGGCATATTCTGGGTTCGGCCTATGTGGAGTTTGAGCTGGCCGGCACGGCGGGCCAGACGGGTAAGTTGGGTAAGCCAGGCAAGCATAAAGTGGTGTTTTCCGGTGATTTGGGTGCGCCGTATTCGCCGTTATTGCCCGCCCCTAAGGCACCGTACCGGGCCGATACGTTAATTATTGAAAGCACTTATGGCGATAGGGTGCATGAGTCGCGTCGCCAGCGCCGCGCGCAGTTGCAGCGTGTGATTGAACAGTGTTTTGAAAATGGCGGGTCGGTGTTAATTCCGGCATTTTCCATTGGTCGTACGCAGGAGTTGTTGTATGAGCTGGAGGAGATTATTCACCGGGTTGGTAAAAACCGGGAAAAAGCATCTGTCCAGTCGCAGGCAGGCATCGCGACAGAAATGTCGCTCCTACAACCTTATTCTTTAGGTGCAGCTGGTGGCCGTGAAACGTCCAGCAATGTGTGGGAGCACCTGGATATTATTGTCGATTCGCCGTTGGCAGCGGAATTTACCGCCAGCTACCGCGCGTTAAAGCATCTGTGGGATGCCGAAGCGCGCAATAAGGTGAAGGCGGGCCGGCATCCGCTGGCGTTTGAGCAGGTGCTTACTATTAACAGCCACGCTGACCATTTAAATACGGTGGAGTATTTGCGCCGCACCGGTCGCCCGGCGGTGGTAATTGCCGCCAGCGGTATGTGTACCGGCGGCCGCATTCAGAATTATTTGCAGGCGTTGCTGCCCGATCCGCGCACCGATGTGTTGTTTGTGGGGTATCAGGCGCGGGGTACGCCGGGGCGTGATATTCAAACTTACGGCCCGCGCGGCGGTTATGTGGTGCTGGATGGCCAGCGGGTGGATATTAAAGCCGGTGTGCATACGCTGGGTGGTTACAGCGCCCACGCTGACCAGCGGGATTTATTGAATTTTGTGAAGCGGATGCGGCATAAACCGCAGCATATTCGCATTGTGCATGGCGACGATGAGGCCAAGCGCGAGTTGCAGCGGTTATACCGTGAGATGCTGCCGGGGGCAGAGGTGGTTATCGGGTAATGTGTGACGGCTAAAATACCCCAGCAGGCTGGTAAAGGCCTGGCGGGTTACACCCGACGCACCCGCACCGCGCGGTTTTTAATTCGCGTTTGCTGCAAATGCGCTAGCGCCACGTTGGCCACCGACCGCTCGATGGCCACATAGGCCACGTAATCGAGCACGTCGATTTTTCCCACGGCTTTGCCGTCGATACCGCCTTTGCCGGTTAAGGCGCCGAGAATATCGCCGGGGCGCAGTTTGTCTTTGCGGCCGGCCGCCAGGCACAGGGTTACCATTGGTGGTTTGCGGAGGTCGCCGTGGCCGGTTAATTCGTCAGCCGCCAGCAGCGGAATGTGCTGGCCCATCTGGTCGGCGATGGCGGCGCGTTTGTAGTCTTCTTTGTCGGTGGCCAGGCTCAGCGCCAAACCCTGTTTGCCGGCGCGGCCGGTGCGGCCGATGCGATGCACGTACACTTCCGGATCGCGCGGTAATTCGTAGTTAATCACCGCCTGTAAATCGTCCACATCGAGGCCACGGGCGGCAACGTCGGTGGCCACCAGAAAGTGCGCGCTGTTTTGTTTGAAGCGGGCGTACACTTCATCACGGTCGCGTTGTTCTAAATCGCCGTGCAGCGCCAGGGCTAAATAACCGAGGTTGCGCAGGCTTTGGGTGGTGTCTTCCACCGCTTGTTTGGTGTTGCAGAACACTACTGCCTGCTGAATATCAAAATGCTGCAGCGCGCGCGCCAGTACCGCGTCTTTGTTGCCACGCTCGCACAGAATAACGTGCTGTTCGATGCTGCTGGTCTGATGCACGCTTTCCACCGTAACCGCCAGCGGGTCGCGTTGCAGATTGCTGCTGAGCTGTTCGATGTTGTCCGGGTAGGTGGCGGAAAACAGCAGGGTCTGGCGGCTTTTCGGGGTGAGTGCAGCAATGTCCTGAATGGCGTCGGCAAAGCCCATATCCAGCATACGGTCGGCTTCGTCCAGCACCAGGGTGTCGACCTGATCAATGCGCAATGTGTTTTTACGCAGGTGGTCCTGAATGCGGCCGGGCGTGCCCACCACCACATGGGCACCGTGTTCCAGCGAGGCGATTTGCGGGCCAATGGAGACACCACCGCACAGCACCACAATTTTTAAATTGGCCTGAAAGCGCGCCAGTTTGCGCAGTTCTTCGGCCACCTGGGTGCTGAGTTCGCGGGTGGGGCACATCACCAGCGCCTGCACGCCAAAAAAGCGTGGGTTCAGTTTTTGTAATAACGGAATGCCGAAGGCGGCGGTTTTGCCGCTGCCGGTTTTGGCCTGGGCGCGGATGTCGCGGCCTGCCAGCGCAGCGGGTAACGACTGCTGCTGAATGGCGGTCATGCTGGTGTAGCCAAGGCGGTTCAGGTTATCCAGCTGGGCGCTGTTGAGCGCGGCTAAGCTGGCAAAAGAAGTATCGGTCATGCGGTTGTTTTCCGGGTTAATACCACACCGGTTTCGGCATGATCGGTGTAGGGGAACTGATCGAACAGCGTAAAAGCGGTTATTTCGTGGGTTTGGGTAAGTACCTGCAGATTATTGAACAGGGTATCCGGGTTGCAGGAAATATAAATAATGTTTTCGTACGCCTGTACCTGGCGCACCGATTCATCGTCGAGACCGGCGCGCGGCGGGTCGACCAGAATGGTGCGGAAATCGTACTGGTTTAAATCGACGTCGCGCAGGCGTTCAAACTGGCGTTCACCGCGCAGTGCCTGGACAAATTCTTCGCTGGATAAGCGTGCAATAATCAGGTTATCCAGTTGGTTGTCGGCGATATTAATTTGCGCCGATTGCACTGAGGGCTTGGCAATTTCGGTGGCCAACACCTTGCGGAAACAATCGGCCAGCGCCACGGAAAAATTGCCGTTGCCGCAATACAGTTCGACCAGATCATGGTCGCCCGCTTTGGCAATAATGGCCTTGGCTTGCGCGCGCGCCCAGCTCAGCATCTGCTGGTTAATGCCACCATTGGGCTGAGTAAAGGCGCCTTCCATTTGCCGGTAGTGCAGGGCTTTGCCATCGACGTGCAGGGTTTCGTTTACCCAGTCACGCTGCAGCATAATTTTCTGTTTGCGTGAGCGGCCGATAATGGGAAAACCCAATTGCTGTTGCAGGGCTTCGGCGGCGGCAATCCAGTCATCGCCCAGCGGTTTGTGGTAAATCAGGGTAATTAAGGCATCGCCACTTAGGGTGGTTAAAAATTCCACCTGAAATAATTTTTGCCGCAGCAGCTCGTGCGGCTGAATGGCGCCCAGCAATTCTTTCATCAGCCGGTTGATCAGCTGGCTGGCGATGGGGAAATCCTGAACTTCGTAGGCTTTGCTTTTGTTGCCCGGCTCAAACATGGCGTAAAAGCAGCGTTCGCCTTCGTGCCACAGACGGAATTCGGCGCGCAGGCGGAAATGGCTGGGTTCACTGGCGTGGATCTGCAGTTCCGGCGGGTTGAATTCGGCAAACCGTTGGCGCAACCAGCCTGCTTTTTCGTCCAGCAGGCTCTGGTATTCGGCGGTGTTGACGTTATGTTGGTAAATCTCAAGCTGCTGCATGAACGGGCCGACCCGGATCTGAAAAATGGGCCGGTATTATACGGATTGCAGCAGTTTCTGCACCCGGTTGTGCATCTTTTAACCGATCAGACCGGGCGGTTGTGTGGGTTGTGGCGCCTGCAGGCGTCATTTCGGCCAATGTGCCACGGCGTATTATCCGTATCGTGCGCGCTGGCGCGTTTCTGTTGCAAACGAGGTAACCATGAGCGACGTATTACAGGAATTACTGTCTCTGCTGAAACTGGAGGCCATTGGCGTTAACCGCTTCCGCGGCCACAGCCAGGACCTGGGGTTCCGCAATCTGTTTGGTGGCCAGGTGTTGGGGCAGAGTTTGTCGGCGGCCATGGAAACCCTGCCGGATGAACAGTGGGTGCCACACTCGCTGCACGCTTATTTTCTGCGCCCGGGTACGGTGCAGGACAGCGTTGAATTTGAAGTGGACATTGTGCGCGACGGCCGCACTTTTTGTACCCGCCAGGTAACGGCCAGCCAGAAGGGTAAAGCCATTTTAATCATGCTCTGTTCGTTTCAGCAGCCGGAGGCCGGTTTTGAACACATGGCACCGATGCCGGCGGTGAAAGGGCCGGAAGGCATTCCGTCGGAGCTGGAACTGGCGCGTATGTTCCGTGCCTATTTTCCGGAGCGGGTGCGTGATATTTACACCGCCGACAAGCCCATTGAAATGCGCGTTCTGGACCCGGTGAATATTTTTTCGCCCAGTAAAAAAGACCCGGTGAAATATGTGTGGATGAAGGCGGATGCGCCGATGGGCGATAACCCGCGTGAGCATCAGACCATGCTGGCCTATGCCACCGACTTCAATTTAATTACCACGTCGCTGCACCCGCATGGGGTATCGGTGATTCAGAAAGATATGCAGGTGGCCAGCCTGGATCACAGCATCTGGTTTCACCGGCCGTTCCGTATGGACGAATGGCTGCTGTACGCCATCGACAGCCCGGCCGCTGCCGGTGGCCGGGGTTTGTGCCGGGGCCAGATTTTTAATCAGGCCGGTGAACTGGTGGCCTCGGTGACGCAGGAAGGCCTGATCCGTCAGGTGAGCCTGGCAGGAAAACCAGCATGATGCGTTCGTTATTGTTGTTGCTGGCGCGGCCCTGGCGTCAGCCGCTACCTGCGCTGGCGCTGTTGCGGCATCGCTTCCGGGTAATGCCCTGGGATTGTGATCTGAATTTTCACTTAACCAATGGCCGCTATCCGCAATGGCTGGATCTGGCGCGCACAGAATTTTTTCTGCGCATTGGTGCCGGGCCTTTATTTGTGCGCTTTGGCTGGCGTTCGGTGCTGGCCAGCCAGACCCTCACCTTTGTGCGTGAAATCAAGCCGCTGGCGGCAGTGGATGTGGAAAGCCGGGTGCTGCACTGGGATAAAAAATACTTTTATATGGAGCACCGTTTTCTGGTGGACGGGCGTTTGCACGCTAAGGCACTGGCCCGTATTGCCATGCTGAAAGGCGGTAAAGTGCGGTCGTTCGGGGCATTACAACAGGCCATTGCCCGCTATCAGCAGTTGCCCGGGGTGGAACAACCGGAAACGCCGGTTGCACCACAGGAAGTGCTGGCGAAAATTGAACTGCTGGGGGCCAAACGGCTGGCCGAAGAAGAGCGGGAAGCACGCCATGCTGCCCGCCCGCAGAGGTAAGGGCTTATACGGCTGACATCAGCCTAAAAAGTCATTCAGGCGGATATTCCATATATCCGCATCCACCGCGTGTTCAAATTCGTCCTGCACACTGGGTTTGCTCAGGACGATTATTTCCACCGGCAGGTAACGCTTGCTGGTGGCGTGGTAAATCACCTTCACCAGCGGGGTGCGCTGGTCGGTTTCAGAGTTTTCCAGCACCACCGCCAGCTTGCCGCTCTTCAGCTTCACCAGCGTTCCCACCGGATAAATACCCATCGAGCGGATAAACCGGTGCACCAGTTTTTCATCCAGATGGGTGCCGCTCCATTCCAGCAGTTTTTTCAGTGCCATGGTGGGCGGTAAGCCCTTGTGATAGACGCGGTCGG
>JAEWQT010000262.1 GCA_023399105.1 Pseudomonadota bacterium
ATCAGCACAGCAGCAATTCCGCGTCAAAAAATCAGCGGCTGAACAGCTGCTGTAACGCCGGCGCCAATTGCGGATAGGCAAACTCAAACCCCTGCTCCTGCAACTGTAACGGCAGCACCCGCTGTCCCTTTAACAATAAATCACTCATTTCACCGAACAACAGCTTCGCGGCAAAGGCGGGCAACGGCGCCAGCGCCGGACGACGCAGCGTTTGTGCCAGCGTATGAGTGAAGTCACGGTTACTGGCCGGATGCGGAGCCGTCATATTGACCGGCCCGGCCAGATCGGACTGCAGCAGAAAATCCACCGCATCGCAGTAATCATCGGCATGAATCCAGGACAAAACCTGTTCACCATCACCGATTACTCCACCCAGCCCCAGTGAAAACGGCAGGTGCAGGCGCTTGAGCATACCGCCCTGCTGGCCCAGCACCACACCGGTACGCAAGACAAGCAAGCGCTCACTTAAGGCGGCCAGCGGTTGCGCAGCCTCTTCCCAGTCGGCACACAAACGCGCGGCAAAATCCTGTCCGGCACTGTCCTGTTCATGCAGCGGGTAAGAATCCACCCCGGCAAAACTGCCGTAGTAGCCGATGGCCGAACCGCTGAGCACGGCGCGAAAGCGCTGGCCGGTACGACTGGCCCAGGCAACCAGATTGTGAGTCAGATCAATACGGCTGTGGCGCAATGCCTGTTTGCGGGCAACACTCCAGCGGCGGTCGGCAATGCCCTCACCGGCCAGGTTCACCACCACATCAAACCGGCCTGACAGCTCGTTAAAGCTACTGACCGCCTGCACCCGCCCCTGCCAGCGTTGTGCCACCCAGGCTGGCCGGCGTGACAGCACGGTAATGCGATGGCCAGCGGCCAGCCAGCGATCGACCAGCATCTGGCCAATGAACCCGGTTCCTCCGGTAATCAGGATCGCATCACTCATACCATCACTCCTGCCGCCGGATGGCGACGCTTTGGGTTAAACGGCTCAGAACTGGCTGACGCTGAGCTGCATCAGGCTGTCTTTACCCGCTTCAATGTCTGTCAGCAGACCATTCACCTGCGGCAGAATTTTTTCCATGTAGAACTGCGCGGTTTTCACCTTGGCATCATAGTACTCAGTTTCGCTGGTACCGGCCGCCAGCTGCTGCTGGGCGATCTGCGCCATACGGCTCCAGAAGTAGGCCACTGTGGTGAGGGCAAACAAACGCAGGTAAGGCGTTGCTGCCGCACCGGCCTGCTCACGATCGGCCATGCCGTTCTGCATCAGCCACAGGGTTGCTTTCTGCAGTTTAGCCAGCGCATCTTTTACATGCGCAGCAAAAGGCGCATCGGCGTTGTCCTTCAGGTAGCTTTCCAGCATGCCAAAGAAGCGTTTTACCGAACGGCCACCGTTCAGCCCCATTTTCCGGCCCACCAGATCCAGCGCCTGAATGCCGTTGGTGCCTTCATAAATACGGGTGATGCGGGCATCACGGACGTACTGCTCCAACGGCCAGTCCTGAGTAAAGCCAGAACCGCCCATCAGCTGCAGACCGTCGTTAGCGCAGAAGAAACCTTCGTCAGTGAGGAACGCTTTCACCACCGGCGTCAGCAGCTGCACCATATCGTCCGCCCGCTCACGGGTGTCAGCATCTTCCGCTTTATGGGCAATATCCAGATTCAGCGCTGCAAAATACGCCATGGCGCGTGCACCTTCGATGGTGGCTTTCTGGCGCAGCAGCATACGGCGTACATCCGGGTGCACGATAATCGGGTCAGCCGGTTTATCCGGCGCCTGCGGGCCATTCAGAGAACGGCTCTGCAGACGCTCTTTGGCAAAGCCCAGCGATACCTGATAAGCGATTTCGCCCAGCCCCAGACCCTGGGTTCCCACCATCAGACGGGCGCTGTTCATCATTACGAACATGGCCTGCAGACCTTTGTGCGGCTCACCAATTAACGTGCCTTTGGCGCCTTCAAAGTTCATCACACAGGTGGCGGAACCTTTGATACCCATTTTGTGTTCCAGACCACCACAGAAGGTGGTGTTACGGCTACCGTCCGGCAGCACTTTCGGTACCAGGAACAGAGAAATGCCCTTGGAACCGCCCGGCGCGTCCGGCAGTTTGGCCAGCACCAGGTGAACAATGTTATCTACCAGATCGTGTTCACCACCGGTGATCCAGATTTTGGTACCGGTAATGGAATAAGTACCATCGGCCTGCGGTTCCGCCTTGGTGCGGATCAGCGCCAAGTCCGTACCGCACTGTGGCTCGGTCAGACACATGGTGCCGGTCCATTCACCGCTGATCAGTTTCGGTAGGTAGTAGTTTTTCTGCTCATCGGTACCGTAGCTGGTCAGCGCATTGACGGCGCCATGGGTCAGGCCCGGATACATGCCCAGCGACAGGTTGGCCGAGCACATCATTTCTTCAGCCAGCGTGTTCAGCGTATGCGGCAGGCCCTGACCACCGTACTCCACCGGCGCCGACAGCGCCGTCCAGCCAGCCTCAGCAAACTGCTGATAAGCTTCTTTAAAGCCGGTCGGGGTTTTTACGGTTTTGGCCACCGGGTCGTACACACAGCCTTCACGATCGCCGGGTACGTTGGTGGGGGCAATCACGTTCTGGGCCAGTTTGGCGCCCTCGGTGAGCATGGCATCCATAATCTCACGGGTGGCGTCTTCGTAGCCGGGCAGAGAAGGCAGAATTTCATCACCTTTCAGCAGTTCGTACAGAACGAATTGCATTTCGCGCAGCGGTGCCTGATAGCTCATGAAAAGTTCCTCGGTTAATTAAGCCGCGCAGCGGCTGGTTGTACA
>JAEWQT010000298.1 GCA_023399105.1 Pseudomonadota bacterium
TTGCTGCAGAACCCGCTGCTGCAACTGCAACACAGCCAGCCCGGCTTTAATGACCCGCAACAGCTGTACCTGCGCGCCGCCGCCCTGGCATTAGAAAATGCCCGCCAGAAGGCTGAACACATGGCCAGCGCCCTGGGCAACCGGCTGGGGAAAACCGAACGTATTGAAGAACAGGGCGGTATGCCGGCGCCAGCGGCAGAAATGCGCCTGCTGAGCATGGCCAAAGCCGATGCCGCACCAGCGCCGATGCTGGTGCAGAAACAGCGCATCCGCGCCGACGTTCAGGTTCGTTTTGAACTGAAATAAAGGCGGAAATTTTCCATGTCACAACCGCAGATTCAGCCGGGCATTTACCGGCACTACAAGGGCCACCGCTATCAGGTGCTGGGGCTGGTACGCCACAGCGAAACCGAAGAGTGGCTGGTGCTGTACAAAACCCTGTACGGCGACTTTTCCAGCTGGGTGCGCCCCTTTGCCATGTTCACCGGCACGGTGAGTACCGATAACGGTGAACAACAACGCTTTGCCCTGGAACTGGCGTTAGAACCCGGTGCCAGCCTGCCGCCACAATACGAGCCAAACGCTTCATGACACCGGCCATTATTACGGCGCAGAAAGCCGGCATTGCGTTTAAGGTGCATGAATACCAGCACGATCCGGCGGCAGAGTCCTACGGCGAAGAAGCTGCGGCGGCGCTGGGGCTGGACCCGTCCTGCGTATTCAAAACCCTGCTGGTCAGCCTGAGCGGCCACAAAAGCCCGCTCGCGGTCGCGGTGTTACCGGTATCCCACCGCCTCAGCCTGAAAGCCATTGCCAAAGCGCTGGGCGCGAAAAAGGCCGATATGGCCGATCCGAAACTGGCCGAACGCACCACCGGCTATGTAGTGGGCGGCATCAGCCCTCTGGGCCAGAAAAAAGCCCTGCCCACCGTTATCGACAGCAGCGCCGAAGCTCTGCCACAGATAAATGTCAGTGCCGGACGACGCGGATTGGAAATTGAACTGGCCCCGGCGGATCTGGCCCGGCTAACGCGGGGAATCTTTGCTCCGTTGATCACGGAATGACCATTCAGGGCTTTACCCGCACCCCCAGGCTGTGCAGAATCGCAGCCTGTTTTTTCAGCCGTTCCGGTTCCGCCATGACGTTCCGCCGTACCCTGCCCTGGTCATTGTTATTGGTTGCGCTGCTCAGTGCCTGCAGTCCGGTACCCTATCAGCCGGCCATCCAGGACAGCCTGCAAAACGGCTATCGCAGCGAAGAAATTGCCCCCGGCGTGTTTGTTATTGAAGTGCGACAAAACAGCCGCCTGCGGCTGCAGCTGAACCGCGAAGAAACGCTGGATACCCTGCAGCAGCACTGGCAGCGCCGCGCGGCAGAACTGTGCAAACATGGCTACCGGGGCAGCCCGGAAGTGGTGTTACCGGTGGATGCGCGCCTGCGCGATTTTCAGTGCAGCTTACCGGAGTGCCAGCATTACCCGCTGGTGTCCGGCATTGCCTGGTGTCATCAGCGCTACGAACTGTAAGCGCCACACGCTGTAAACCCGGCGCGGCAGACGCACGCTTCAGAAAGCAAAATCGGAAAACGACCGTGAACGCTGACGGAAATCCCGCACGTTAAAATACACAATCATGCCGTCCATATTGATCTGACAGCGCACATAGCCGCTTTCCTTATGGTCGCGCACACTGAAAAACACATCGTAAAAATACTTGCCCTGCCGGGTGCTCAGTGCATCCAGGCTGATCACCGCTTCCGGCGGCAGCATGTATTGGGTGTACTCACGACAATGGTTAATGGCAGCGCCTAAATCGTGCACTGGCTTCTGCATCGGATAAGATTCCGAGCAGGCTGCCAGCCATAACGGTAACGCAAGCATGATTACGCGCCGGATGAATACAGGCACAGGCATCTCCTTATAGCAACAAACCGAGTGTAGCTGTGTCTGCATAATCTGCCGGCAATGCTTCACAAACCCTGCAGGAATTCACGGTAAATGCGCGCACTGCGGGCCGGAATTTCCACCATTGGCATATGGCCGATACCGGCAAAAATATGAGTTTGCAGCTGCGGTACACCGGCCTGCCACACCGCCACCGCACTGACGTGCAGCAAACGGTCCTGATCACCCCACCACAGCATGGCCGGCACGCTCAATTCCGGTAGCCGTTCGTCCAGATACGGGCCGGCATGGAAGTCGGCAAAAATCTTTTTCAGCTCATCGCGGCGGGCAATGTATTTATCCGCCACCGCTGCCAACACAACATCCGGCAGGAACGGTGGCTGTGCCATGGTCATGGGGTAAAAACGCTCGAAGTCGGCGCGGCTGTGCATCAGGAACGGGTTAATGCCCTGCTCCAGCATGCGGAACATATCGCTTGGCTCCGGGAAGGTAACGCCCGCCGGATCAACCATCGTGGCCGACAGCGTATGCTGCGGGTATTCAATGGCGAAGGTGGCCGCTAAAAATCCGCCCATGGAATTACCGATAATATGCGCCTGACCGATATCCAGCGCATCCAGCAACGCCATCACCCGCGCCGCCTGCGCCGGCATACCGTAATCCCAGCCCGGTTTGAACCCGGTATCACCGTGGCCGGCGAGGTCCGGAATAATCACCTGATAATCCGCCACAAAATGTTTGGCAAAACGTGGCCATACGTCTTTATCGGCACTGAAACCGTGCAGCATCACAATGGCCGGTTTGCCCGGATTATGGTTGCGGTACAACGCCAGCTCCATATCGCCAATATCCACCCGCTCTTCGCTGAAGCCATAAATACGGGCTTCCAGATCGGTGGCGCTGGCATACAA
>JAEWQT010000028.1 GCA_023399105.1 Pseudomonadota bacterium
GGGATGGCAGGAAAGCCCTGACTCGGTGTCGCCGGGTTTTGACAGAACCCGCTATGCCTGCAACCCGGCTTCGTGATTCAGAACTTTCCTGCAATCCAGAGCGGGCACCGAGTTATTCAGAGGCTCCCTAGTCCACCTGAACCAACCCGCGCTCAACCACGGTCGCGCTGATGATTTTCTGCGAGCTGTCATTGCGAACCCGTATGCGGTCGCCGGCACTGCCGGCATCCAGCGCTGTGCCTTTCATTTCGACCCGAATACCGGGGCGCTGCACCCGGATACTCACCTGCTGACCGCGTTCTACCAGTACCGGCAGGGCAATCATGTCGCGGCTTAACACGGTGCCGGCGCGCAGGGTACGGCGTAATTCCATGCCCGGCAAGCCATCGGCCGAGGTTAAAAAATCTTTACTCAGGGTGCCAATATCATGGCGCACCAGGCTGATGTCGGCTGCCGTCAGTTTCTGGCCGGCGCTGACGCTGCGCGCCAGTACCGCGACCTCGCGGAAAATCTGAATCTGTACCGCCATATTTTGCCGCCACCAGGGCTGCTCGCAGCTTATTTCCAGCCCGTTACGGCCGGGCTGCAGCGGGCGCAGCAGGCTGATGTGCCAGGGCTGGGCACAATCCTGTAACTGAAAGTTCGGGCTCAGGCCGGGAAAACTGACGCTACAGTCTGCGTCGGGGCCGCCGATATCCTGCCAGCGCTGGCACAAATCGTCGCTTATTTGCTGTTGCCAGTCGCTGGCGCCTGCGGTGGCAGACAGCAGCAAACAGAATGGCAGCAAAAAAACTGCAAATAATCTGTGTCGGAGAAGGATGTCTACTATGCTCATAGGCAGATAAAATCGAATGTCATTAACTTGGCAATTTATGTCTGTATGGCATCATACAGCAAAGGTTGTGCCGGGTTACTTCTGGAGACTCTTATGGCAGGTGTAATGGATTCGGTCAATCAGCGTACCCAGCTGGTTGGTCAGAACCGTCTGGAGCTGTTGTTGTTCCGTCTGAACGGTAAACAGATATACGGCATCAACGTGTTCAAAGTAAAAGAAGTGCTGCAATGCCCGAAGCTGACCTTGTTGCCGCGCAGCAATCCGGTGGTGCGGGGGGTTGCCCACATCCGTTCCGGCACCATCCCGATTATGGATCTGAGCATGGCCACTGGTAATAAGCCGCTGCAGGATCTGAGCACGGCCTTTGTGATCATTACCGAATACAACCTGAAAACTCAGGGGTTTCTGGTGGCCGGGGTGGAGCGCATTGTGAATATGAACTGGGGCGATATTCACCCGCCACCGAAAGGCACTGGCCGTGAGCATTACCTGACGGCGGTGACGCATCTGGATAACCAGATGGTGGAAATTATTGATGTGGAGAAAATCCTGGCGGAAGTTTCACCGATCAATGAGCAGATCAGCGAAGGCGTAGTCAGTGCTGAGGTGCATGAAAAAGCCCGTAGCCGCAAAGTGCTGATTGTGGATGATTCGAAAATCGCCCGTAAGCAAATCACCCGCTGTCTGCAGGATGTCGGCGTGGAGGTGGTGGCACTGGAAGATGGCCGGAAAGCCTGGAACCACCTGGAATCGCTGGTGGAAAACGGTGAGCGACCGCAGGACCATTATCTGATGCTGATTTCTGACATCGAAATGCCCGAGATGGACGGCTACACCCTAACCAGTAACATACGCGGCGACAGCCGCATGAACGGCTTCTTTATTGTGTTGCACTCATCGCTCAGTGGCGTCTTTAACAAGGCCATGGTGCAAAAAGTGGGTGCCGATGATTTTATTGCCAAATTTGATCCCGATATCCTGGCCGAAAAAGTGGCCAAACAGGTGCAGTCGGCGTAACTGAAGGTGCTGGAACTCAAAACTATGACAAAAGAAATGACGGCTGACGAATACAATCGTTTCCGCCTTATGCTGGAAAAAAACAGCGGCATCATGTTGGGGCAGGGCAAAGAGTACCTGGTTACCAGCCGTCTGCGCCGCATGATGGAGCGGGAATCCATCAACAGCATTACTGAATTAATGAGCGCCATGGAGCGCAGCCGTAGCCTGCAGGAAGTGGTGATTGACGCCATGACCACCAACGAAACCCTGTGGTTCCGTGATGAGCACCCCTACCGTATTTTCCGGGAAAAACTGTTGCCGGAAATTGCCGCTCAGCGGCGGCCACTGAAAATCTGGTCAGCGGCTTGTTCTACCGGTCAGGAGCCCTACTCACTGAGTATAGAAATTGAAGAATACAAAAAGCGTAACCCGGGCCAGCTGATGGCTGGCGAGCGCATTCTGGCGACGGATATTTCCCCCAGCTCTCTGGCGGCTGCCAAAGAAGGGGTGTATCAGCAGCTGGCGATCCGCCGCGGTATGAACGACATTCACCTGAAGAATTACTTCGATGAAGACAGCGATGGCCGCTGGCGCATCCGCCAGAATGTTCGCGGCCGGGTCGAGTTCCGCATTCAGAACCTGCAGCAAAGTTTTGCCATGCTGGGTAAGTTCGACATTATTTTCTGCCGCAACGTGCTTATCTACTTTTCGGCCGAACTGAAAACCGACATTTTGC
>JAEWQT010000052.1 GCA_023399105.1 Pseudomonadota bacterium
GCGATCCCCCGCCAACAAACGCTGTTCCTGTTCGCCTCGCCGATCATCACCCCACGACCAGACCATAATGCCCGCCCCGATACCGCCAAACAGCAGCATAAAGACGCCGCCAAACACCAGCATGGGAATACGGACACGGCGGTCGAGCACCGCCTCATCCGGCTGATCAGGATTCACCCAGGCCGTTGTTTGCCCCGTTTCCTGTTGGCGTTGCAGGTGCCGGTAAAGTTGTTCCCAGTAATCGCCGACATTGTCATAGCCGGCATAAAAGCTGATGCGCTCCGACTGGTAGGTCTGACCGGCGTATTGGTACTCATAGCGGCCCACCACTTTACTGGCAGAATCCTGATTGAATTTAAGCTGCAGCTCACTCATCTGCGCCGGCACAGGTTCCCACGCCATGGCCAAGGCCGACTGCCCCAGTGGTTTTAATACCGAGGAATAACCCGCTACCAACCCGCCCAATAAAAAAAACAAACCAAACAATAATCCGCCGATGGATTTACCGCTGCCGGCCCGCTTAGCCATACCACTATGTCCTTTTTATTGATGATGCTTGTAAAACCGGCAACACCGGCACCCGCCAACTGCGGAAAAATTCTGTGTGCTGACCATCAGGCCATTCTAAATCACCGCAGCAACTCAGTTCCCAATGAATCCTGCCCTGCTGGCTGTCACCGGTGGGCAGACAGGACGGCGGAATTAAAAACGACATCTGTACCCGCCCGCGCTGCAATACGGACGCTTGCTGATGTTGCCAGCGCAACAAAAACTCGGTGCGGCGGCGGTCTGCAGGACCAGACTGCACCATTTCAATACAATTCAGTGTCGCCATGGGAGGCTTGACGAACCGTCCCGGCGGGCAGAGAAACCAGCCGCTCAGAGCACCGCCCACCCGGCCGGGTAAGGCTTCGGCCATCAGCGGTGTGGCACCAATACGCTGAAAACGCTGCCACAAGGTAAACGCCCGCCAGCACAGCCACAGGCCGCCGACCGGTATCAACACCAGCAGCAGCCGGCCGTATTGCTGCTGCGCCAGCGCCTGCGGTAACAACCACCACAGCGGCACCGAAAGCACCAGCAACAACCCTCCCAGCCAGCCAAATAACCAACTGCCATGCTGCTGAATGCTGGCAATACTGGCGCCCGCCGGCGGGCCATTTTGCAACAATTCGTGCTGCTGCACATCGGCACGGCCGGTGTTCCAGAACAGATACAACAAACCGCTGCCGATACCGCCAAACAGCAACAATAACAGCACCACAAACAGCAGTTGATCCGGTTGTACCGGCAAGTTTGCCAGCCCTTCCCATCCCTGGGTTTGCCAGGCTTCCAGCGCGGGGGCCAATACCAACCAGAAGAACGGCAGTAATCCTGCGGCGATAAACAACAGCGCAAACAACAAAGAAGACAAGGAACGTCCGGAACGGGAGTAGAAAGACACTGGCACAACATCCTGGTCGGAGCCGGCAAAACGGCGATTAACAAAGATCCCGGTGTGGGTCATCAGACTGGCAGGCTAACAAAAAATACACCCAGGTAAAGGCCGGATTCCGCCATCTGCAGGACCCGTTGTGAAACTACGGTGCCGCGGGTTCTTATTCCGGCCGGATTCACTATACTGGTGGATCATTCATCGCCCGGCTTTGCCATGCCATGCAGAAACGCCCTTCGAAAAATACCGTCCGCGAACAACTGTCACAGGAAGTAGAAGATTTTCTGCTGCACGGTGGTGCCGTTACGGAAGTACCCCGCGGCGCCTCGGGCTTGCAGGATGGCCGCTATGGCCAGCCGGTGGCGTTCGATAAGCCCCGCGAGGAGCGCACACCATTAACCGATGTGCTGAAGGTGATTGATCAGCGCCGCGAAGAGCAGCGCAAAAGCCATAAACCAGCCGCCCCGAAAAAGCCCAAACGCCCCCGTAAAAAAGTGATTTATGATGATTTCGGCGAACCGGTGCGGGTAGTCTGGGAAGAATAATTGATGCCCGTCGCGCTGCTTACCCTGCTGATTGCGCTGGCGATTTTTATGTATGGCCTCACATCGCACAAAAATGAACAGTTAGCGCTAACGCCGGCCATGCTGTTTACCAGCCTCGGTATGTTCTTAGGTCTGACCTTATCCGGCGGCGACCATAGCTCTTTTGCCTTACCACTGGATAATCACAGTCTGCAGTTGCTATCGGAGTTAACCCTGGCACTGGTGTTATTTACCGATGCCAGCCGTATCGAACGTTCGCATCTGCTGAAATTTGAAATATTACCCATACGGCTGCTGGCCATTGGTCTGCCACTAACCGTTCTGGTGGGCACCGTTACCGCCTGGTGGCTGTTTCCCTTTGCCGGCAGCGACGAAAGTATTCTGATGGCGTTATTACTGGCCCTGTTATTGGCGCCCACCGATGCCGCCCTTTCGCAAAACGTGCTGAGCCGCCCAACCATTAAAGAATCCCTCCGTCATTCATTAACCGTTGAGAGTGGGCTGAATGACGGCCTGATTCTGCCAGTGCTGTTATTTACCCTGGCCTTGCTGACAGCGTCTGTGAATGGCGCCAGTGCCGATATTAACCATTGGCAGTGGCTGGGTTTTATTGGCCAGCAATTTACCCTGGCTATTTTGGTGGGGATTTTTGTTGGTCTGGTTGGGGGCTGGCTGGTGGAACGGGCCGCACAACGTGCCTGGATGACGCCGCTGTATCAGCGCCTGACCGCTCCGGCGCTGGCACTGCTGGCTTACAGCGGGGCAGAAGTGTTGGGCGGAAATGGTTTTATTGCGGTTTTTCTGGCCGGCCTGTTTTTACGCGCCCACCACACC
>JAEWQT010000053.1 GCA_023399105.1 Pseudomonadota bacterium
GGGGTTTTTCTCGCTTACGGTATTGTTGGCCCGGTCAGTGCGGTGCTGCACCATCTGGCGGAAGAAGAAATTAAACTGTACGAAGCGGTGAAATCCTGTGTCATCGCCTCTCTTAACGGCCTGCCGCCGCAGCTGGCGGTGGAGTTTGGCCGTAAATCCCTGTTCACCCGTGACCGGCCCACCTTTACCGAGGTTGAAAGTAAGGTGCGGAGCCGCTGATGGAAAATCTGGGCCAGAACAAAAACATCGTTATTCGTCGTATTAAAAAAGGCAAACATGACCGTCATGGCGGTGCCTGGAAAGTGGCGATGGCGGATTTTGCGCTGGCTATGATGGCGCTGTTTCTGGTGCTGTGGATTATCAGTAATTCTGATGAAATCCAGCGGGCCGCCATTTCCGGTTATTTTCAGGACCCGCTGGCTTACGAAGAGGGCAGTAAGGTGCCTTCGCGTTATGTGATTGACCTGGGTGGCTCGCCATCGCAGGCGGATAACATCGCTGAATCGGAAGTGATTGATCCGGAAAAAATTCTGCAGGCGGAAGAAATTGAAAGCATGGCGGAGGCCATTGAGCGGCAGCGGCTGGAAAACAAAAAAGCCCAGATCGAAGAGCGTATTAATGCCAGCCCGACCCTCAGCCCGTTTAAAGACCAGTTGTTGCTGGACATTACCACCGAAGGTTTGCGGCTGCAGATTGTCGATAAAACCAACCGGCCGATGTTTGATACCGGCAGTGCACGGCTGAAATATTATTCCGAGGATATTCTGTGGGAACTGGCGCCGTTAATGGCCGCCATGGATAACCGCTTATCCATTTCCGGCCACACCGATGCGGCGCGCATGGGTGGGCTGGATGAGTCTGAAGACGCCAACTGGAGTTTGTCGGCGATGCGCGCCGACAGTGCGCGGCAGGCGCTGATGGAAGCCGGGGTGCCGAAGACGCAGATCGCGCAGGTGATTGGTATGGGCGATACCGCGCCGCTGAACGCGGAAGACCCATACTCCGACGTTAACCGGCGCATTTCCATTACCCTGCTGAATATCCGCTCTGAGGCCAGTGTGCGTAAGCGTGGCGCCGAGCCCGAGGTGGAATTTATTAACGGAGGTGAGGCGGGTGCCGATGGCGAAGCCGGCACCGCTGACCCGCGTGAACCGGTGATTAATCGTTCCGGATCCATGCTGGAGCGTCTGCGCCAGCAGCGTGAAGCGCGGGATAACCCTTACGATAACCCGCCCAACGAAGAAGAAGCGTTCTGGTAGTGTTTAAAGCCCGGTGAGGGTTTGCAGAATGCGCCGGTAACTGTCGAAGCGGCGCTCGCTGACCTCGCCTTTTTTTACCGCCGCACGAATGGCGCAACCGGGTTCCTGCTCATGGGCGCAATCGCGGAAGCGACAGTAACCGGCCAGCGGCCGTAATTCGCGGAAGCCGTACAGTACCTCATCTTCACTCATGTGCCATAAGCCGAATTCACGGATGCCGGGCGAGTCAATTAAGTCGCCGCCCGCCGGGAAGTGATACAGCCGCGCGGTGGTGGTGGTGTGTTTGCCTTTGCGGGTATTTTCCGACAACGCGCCTACTTTCAGTTCTTCGCCCGGCAGCAGCGTGCCGATCAGCGATGATTTGCCCACCCCGGACTGGCCGACAAACACACTGGTGCGGCCGTTGAGGAATTCTTTCAGTTCACCCAGGCTGCTGTCATCCTGGCTGCATACCCGCAGGGTGCGGTAGCCCAGCTGTTCGTAGCTGTGCAGCAGTTTAATAAAGTGGTCGCGGTTGCTGTCGTTAATCAGGTCGGTTTTATTCAGCAGAATAATCGGTTCAATGCCGCAGTTTTCCGCCGCCACCAGGTAGCGGTCAATCAGGTTGGCGTGGGCTTCCGGTTCCGGTGCAATCACCAGCACAATAAAATCAATGTTGGCGGCCACTGGTTTGATTTCGTTATAGGGGTTGGGGCGGGATAATTCCGATTGCCGCTCCTGCACCATTTCCACCACGCCGCTGTGCACGCCATTCACTTCCGGACCGGGGCGGAACACCACGTTGTCGCCGGTCACCAGTGAGCCCAGGTTGGCACGTAAGTGGCAACGGTAGCGCTGCCCCTGCAATTCGCCCTGGGTGGCTTCAATTTCCACCAGTGAACCAAAGTGGGCGATGACCCGCCCCGCGGTTTCGGCACCCAGCTCACCGGCCTGCAATAAGGTGCTGATGCCGGATTCTTTTTTCTGCACGCGGGCGGCTTTTTCTTCCTGAATTTTTTCTACCCGCCACGCCTGGCGGCGGGTCAGCTTTCGTTTGCTCATGCATGGGTACTGCGTTGACGGTTGGTGGCCATTGTCCGTGTTGGCTGGCGGTGACGCAAGTTGCTAAACTTCCTGCACTTTTAACCAGGTAGCAGACTATGAGCCAGAACGATTATTTAGTGTGGATGGATTTGGAAATGACCGGTCTGGATCCGGAGCGGGACGTGATTCTGGAGATCGCCACCATCGTCACCGATGGCAGCCTGAACGTGATTGCTGAAGGCCCGGTGCTGGCGGTGCATCAGCCGGATGTGTTGCTGGATGCCATGGATGACTGGAACACCAAAACCCACGGCAATTCCGGTCTGACCGAGCGGGTGCGCAACAGCGCCACCGATACCCGTGCTGCCGAGCTGGCGACGCTGGAGTTCCTGCGTCCTTACGTTAAGGCCGGGGCATCACCACTGTGCGGTAACAGCATTCATCAGGACCGCCGTTTTCTGGTGAAATACATGCCGGAGCTGGAAGCCTATATGCATTACCGCAATATTGATGTGTCCACGGTTAAGGAGCTGGCCAAGCGCTGGAAACCGGCGGTCGTGTCGTCGTTTCAGAAGCAGGGGGCACACCAGGCGCTGGACGATATTCGCGAATCCATCGCCGAGATGCTGCACTACCGTGAACATTTCCTGAAGCTGTAATGCCTCAGTTGTGCTGCGCTTCGTGCAGCACGCAGAGCTGGTCACGGCCCTGATCTTTCGCCAGATACAGGGCCTGGTCGGCCAGACTCATCAGGTCTTCTTCACTTTCCAGTCCGCGGGCCTCGGTGCCGGCAATGCCGATACTCAGGGTGACCTGCAACTGCGGGTCGATCTGCGGGAAGCGCAATGACCGCACCCGCTGCATCACCCGTTCTGCCAGTTCGGTCGCGCGCCGGGTGTCACAATTATCCAGCACCACCATAAATTCCTCGCCGCCATAGCGGCCAACCGCATCGTCGGCGCGCAGGCAATGGCGCAATGCGGTGGCAATACCCTGCAATACCTGATCGCCGGCTGCGTGGCCGAAGCGGTCGTTAACGCGTTTGAAGTAATCAGCATCCAGCATCAGCACCGACAGCGGGGTCAGGTTCAGCAAATGGCGCTGATAAGCGCGGTGCAGAATCTGTTTGATCGCGCCCTGATTCCACAGCCGGGTCAGACTGTCGATGCGTGCTTCCTGCCAGGCTTCATCCAGCTCACCGATCAGTTCAATTTGCGAATCACTCAGCTGGGTCAGGTTGATTTCGGTTTGCGCCCAATTGCCGATATCGCGCAGCATTTCCGCCTCTTCCGGGCCGAAGGTTCGTGGCTGAGTATCAATAATGCACAGGGTGCCAATGTTCTGGCCGCGGCTTTTTAACAGAAACCCGGCATAAAAGCGGGCATTGGGCGGGCCAAGCACATAAGGGTTATCGGCAAAGCGCGGATCCTGCAGGGTGTCCGGGCAGATCAGCATTTCGTCTTCCAGCAGGGTGTGCTGGCACAGTGAATCGCTGCGCGGGGTGTTGAGCAGGTCGACGCCCTGAATGGATTTAAACCATTGAGTATCGGCTTCCATCAGCGCCAGATAGGCAATGGGCACATTAAACAAGCGGCTCAGAATGCGGGTAATGCGGTCGAAGCGCTCTTCCAGGGGCAGATACAGAATGTCGAGAGCCTGCAAAGCTTCCAGGCGCAGTTGTTCCTGTTGCGGATGAACAGCGGGTGGCATGACAGATCTCCCTGATGATCGCTGTGTGACAGAGTTTAGCCGTTATTGGCCGCGTTGCTGAGCTGTTGTTGCAAGGCCCAGTCAATATGTTCCTGCACCAGTGGCGTGGCCAGGGGCCGGCGTTGTTGTAGCGCCGCCTGAATATCCAGGCTGGCCGGTGCATTGCCCAGGGCCACGGCAATATTGCGCAGCCAGTTTTCGTAACCGGTACGACGGATGGGCATGCCTTCGGTACGGTTCAGAAAGGTTTGTTCATCCCAGGCAAACAGCTCCAGCAGGGTGGCTTTATCCAGCCGGTGGCGGGGGGTGAAATCCGCTTCGGCGGTCGGTTTGCTGAAGCGGTTCCAGGGGCAGCCAATCTGGCAGTCATCGCAGCCGAAAATGCGGTTGCCCAGACCCGTGCGCAATTCCGTGGGAATCGGGCCTTTCAGTTCGATGGTTAAATACGAAATACAGCGCCGGGCATCCAGGATGTGCGGGCCAACAAAGGCCTGCGTGGGGCAAATATCCAGGCACGCGGTGCAACGCCCGCAGTTGTCGGCACGGTCCGGGGTATCTACCGGCAGCGGCAGATCGGTGAGGATTTCGCCGAGGAAAAAATACGAGCCGGCTTTGCGGTTGATCAGCATGGTGTTTTTGCCGATCCAACCCAGTCCGGCGTTGGCTGCCAGCGCCCGCTCCAGCACCGGCGCGCTGTCGACAAAGGCACGGAAGCCCAGGGGGCCGGCTGCCTGCTGTAAGCGGTTACCCAGTTCGGTCAGGCGTTTGCGCAGTAATTTATGGTAATCGCGGCCCAGCGCGTAGCGGGAAATATAGGCGCGCCGCTTGTCGGTCAGCGCCCCGGCCAGCTCCACGCCGGGGGCGCGGTAGTCCATGCGGACGCTGATTACCCTGAGAGTGCCGGGCAGTAACTCGGCCGGCCGCGAGCGCATGGTGCCGTGGTCGGCCATGTAGCCCATCTCACCGTGATACCCCGCTGCCAGCCATTGTTGCAGGCGTTGTTCATCCTCTGCCAGCGCCACCCCGGTGACCCCGAGTTGCTGAAAACCCAGTTCTTGCGCCCACTGCTGCAGCTGCAGGCGGAGTGCGTGCAGCCGATCGAGGGGCGCAGAAAGTGAATGATTCGCAGGTTGCTGGTCGGGCATGGGTTCGTCTTGGCGGCTGGCTTCGATATACTGCCGCCAATGTATCACAACGGACCCCCGGCACATGAACCGACCTTACAGCGCCCGTGATCATTTGCCCGTTGCGCTTTATCGTGCGGCCGACGTCCGGGCGATGGATCAGCAGGTTATGCACAACGAAGGCCTTAGTGCGTTACAGCTGATGGGCCGTGCCGCCGAAGCGGCTTTTGCCTGTCTGCTGCAACGCTGGCCACAGGCCCGTGCGCTGATTGTTCTGGCCGGCCCGGGCAATAACGGCGGCGATGCCTGGCTGCTGGCCGGCCTGGCTCAGGCGCATGGTTTAGACGTGCAGTTGTACAGCCTGGGAGACCCGGCCCGCGCCAGTGCTGAGGCGCAGGCCGCGCGTCAGCAAACGCTGGCGGCCGGTGTTGCCGCCGAGCCATTCAGCGGTGAGCTGACCGCCGATGCCGATGTGGTTGTTGATTGCCTGCTGGGTACCGGATTACAGGGGCCGCCGACGGCGGACTATGCCCGCTTAATCGCGGCGGTGAATGCCCACCCGGCGCCGGTGCTGGCGCTGGATATTCCTTCCGGGTTGCAGGCGGATACCGGGGTGGCGGCTGGCGCTGCGGTAGCGGCCGACCTGACCGTCACCTTTATTGGTGTCAAACGCGGTTTACTGACCGCCGATGGCCCGGATTTGTGCGGCGAGCTGGCCTTTGCGGCACTGACGCAGTTACCCTTGGCGGCACCAGCCGCTGGTGAACGGATCAGCTGGCACAGTCTGCAGCGCAGCGGGCAATGTTTGCCAGCGCGCCGGGGCAACGTGCACAAAGGCGATTTTGGCCATGTGCTGCTGGTGGGCGGCGAGCAAGGCTTTGGTGGTGCGGTTTTACTGGCGGCGGAAGCCTGCGCCCGCAGTGGTGCGGGTCTGGTCAGTGTCGCCACCCGGCCACAACACATTA
>JAEWQT010000084.1 GCA_023399105.1 Pseudomonadota bacterium
GCGGATTTCCGTTTGCCGGCCGCAGCAAGGCAAGCGCGCTGAAGTGATGCTGGGGGTTAATTGAGCAATACCCGCACCGGTACGGGCCGGAATATGGAACAGACCTAATCATTGGGCGCACCCTGTATAGACTGTTGCTCCAATGAGACATAAATGTCTATAAATGGTCTGGATTGTTGTTGTTTTGAGATGGAAAATGCGCGCCTTCATGTCATAAAGGTGTCATAAATCCATGTCTGAACCACGTATACGGATTGTTAAATCCATACTGGAGTTTTTTGTTCTGGCTGTGCTGGCTGTTATGCCGGCGATGCTGGTGAATATCGATCTGGGCGACGCAGGTGTCTGGAAGGGTGAATTTACCCTGACGGAGTTGGCTCAGGAGTTGTTGCTGACAGGTACAGCTTTGTTGTTCTGGACTCTGGCGGTTAAGCGTCCGGATTTACGCGGTTTTACCGTGCTGGTGGCTGGCTTCTTTACCTGTGCCCTGATCCGTGAACTGGATGCTCTGTTTGATCAGATTCAGCATGGTTTTTGGGTGTATCCGGCCCTTTTGGTCGCCATGGTCAGTGTTACCAGTGCCGTCGTATTTAACCGTGCGACCATCGCCCGGCCAATGGTGCGGTTTTTACATACCAAAGCGTATTTTCTGATGGCCATTGGTCTGGTAACCCTGCTGTTTTTCAGCCGCACCATCGGCAGCGGTAACCTGCTCTGGAGTGGTTTGCTGGGTGATGCATATTCCAATGATTTCAAAAACGCGCTGCAGGAAGGTATCGAACTGTACGGATATATTCTTATCGGTTACAGCGCGGTGCTGTACAGCACATTAAAGCTGAGCCAAAGCCACCAGGTAATGGCCGGTGCCGGTGAGTGGCAAGACTATTCACCATCTACCGGCGTCGCTAGGGTATTTTCCCCCTTCTCTTGATCCGGGTCAGATCCCGGTAATGAGGGCCTTTTCTGATGATCTAATCAGGCTTAGAGTGGCAGCCCTGCCGGTTTTTCTTCAGGAGGGCTTCTTATGGCCCGTATCAAAGTCGTTTTTCTGTTACTAGCCCTGGTTGGCTCAGCGTTGTGGCTGCTGGCGGATACGCTGCTGCCGCAACCGCTCACCTATTTCTCTTTCCGCAGTGTGTTTGTGCAGTTCAGCGGCTGGCTGGCGATGGTGGCCATGAGCCTGGCCATGTTGCTGGCACTGCGGCCTAAGTGGCTGGAACGGCCGCTGGATGGGCTGGATAAAATGTACCGCCTGCACAAATGGCTGGGCATCAGCGCACTGGTTCTGGGGTTGCTGCACTGGTGGTGGGCCAAAGGCACCAAGTGGATGGTGGGCTGGGGCTGGCTGGTTAAACCGCCACGGTCGGGGGCGGCGCCGGAATATACCGGGCTGGAAGCCTGGCTGCGTACTCAGCGTGGGCTGGCCGAAACCCTGGGCGAGTGGACCTTTTACATAGCGCTGGTGCTGCTGGTGCTGGCGTTAGTTAAAGCCTTTCCTTATCGCTTATTCCGTAAAACCCATAAATTGCTGGCGCTGGTGTATCTGGTGTTGGTGTATCACACGTTGGTGTTGTTCAAATTTGCTTACTGGTCGCAGCCGTTGGGCTGGGTCATGGTGGCGTTGTTACTGGTGGGGTCAGTGGCCGCAGTGCTGGTGCTGACTGGCCGGGTAGGCCGCAATCGTAAAGTTGCCGGTACCATCTGCAGCTTGCAAACCCATCCGGGGGTACAGGTCGTAGAAGGCGGTATTGCGCTGCAACCGGGCTGGCCAGGGCATCAGCCGGGGCAGTTCGCTTTCGTCACCTCCAGCCGTTCAGAAGGCGCGCACCCTTATACCATCGCTTCGGCCTGGAACCCGCAGCAACAGCAGCTCCGCTTTGTGATTAAGGCGCTGGGCGACTGGACCGGACAGCTGCAGGATTATCTGCACGAAGGCTTGCCGGTGCAGGTGGAAGGGCCCTATGGTTGCTTTGATTTTAACGACCAGCAACCCCGCCAGATCTGGATTGGTGCTGGTATTGGCATTACACCCTTTATTGCCAAAATGCAGCATCGGGCCAGCCAGCCGTCGCCACAAACGATTGATCTGTTTCACGTTACTGCCGAGCGCGATGACGGCGCGCTGGATAAATTACGCGCTGATGCCGCCGCCGCCGGGGTGAACCTGCACATCCGTCTCAGCCGTGAAGAGGGGCGACTGACGGCTGAGCAGATCCGCGCGGCGGTACCTGAGTGGCAACAGGCCAGTATCTGGTTCTGCGGGCCGGCTGAGTTTGGTCAGGCGTTGCAGCAGGATTTCCGCCGTCATGGGCTGGCGCGCGGTCGTTTTCATCAGGAGTTGTTTAATATGCGCTGAAAAACCGGATAATAGCCGGCCATTCTATTCGCCCGCTTATTCTGGTATTCCCGCATGGAAATTAAGGTTAATTTTCTCGACAACCTCCGGCTTGAAGCAAAGTTCGACGACTTCACCGTGATTGCCGACCAACCCATCCGCTACAAAGGGGATGGGTCGGCGCCCGGTCCGTTTGATTACTTCCTCGCTTCATCGGCGCTCTGTGCGGCTTACTTTGTGAAGCTGTATTGCCAGACCCGCGATATTCCCACTGAGAATATCCGTCTGTCGCAAAACAACATCGTTGACCCGGAAAACCGCTACAACCAGATTTTTAAGATTCAGGTTGAGCTGCCTGCCGATATTTCAGAAAAAGACCGCTTAGGTATTCTGCGCTCCATTGACCGCTGCACCGTTAAAAAAGTAGTGCAGACCGGGCCG
>JAEWQT010000060.1 GCA_023399105.1 Pseudomonadota bacterium
GTTTATTATCAACCTGCACCGCGACCGCCCGGCTCAATATCGCCAGCATCTGCGTGATGCGCAGAAGCCCATGTTCCGCAGCATGAACACCAGTCAGCTGGTACAGGCACTGAAACACTGGGCCGCCAATCCATCATCCACGCACAACAGCATTACCGTTCCGGGCAAACTGAACGACAACCTGTTGTCACACGCCATTCAGGCCTGGGGTATCCATTGGCAGCGCTCTTTCCGCCGTGCTCCCACCGAAGGCCAGTTGCGGCTGTGCATCGGCCTGTCCGCTACTCACTATTACAGCGCCGGACAAAAAGATTTTGAACGGGTGATGGCGGGTATCAAGCCACAAACCCTGAGCGGTGACAGCGAACGCAGCCGCAGTGCAGGGGGTACGCCATCCATGCCATCCGATGACGTCTGGGACAACGCCTTTGACGCTGGCGGAGCGCGCCTGGCTGAGAACAACAGCCTCAATCTGGATGTCATTGAGTTCATCAATAAACACAAAAGTAAAGACGATGAGGATCAGCCCCTGAAGTACCCATCGCACCTGGCGACGCTGATCAACACCAGCCCGGGTGGTTATTGTGTGCATTGGAATGGCGATATTCCCCCCAGCATTCAGGCCGGTGAATTACTGGGAATTCAGGAAAAAGGCGTACGCCACTGGTCGGTGGGGGTCATTCGCTGGATCCGCCACATGCGCGATCAGGGCACCCAGCTGGGTATCGAACTGCTGGCACCGCGCGCCGAAGTGGGCGCTGTCCGCTTACTGCAAAAAACCGGCAGCAACGGCCCATTTATGCGGGCGTTATTATTGCCGGCCATTAAAGCCATTGCCCAACCGGCAACCTTGTTGCTGCCCAGAATTCCGTTTCGCACCGGTAATAAAGTGGAATTGTTATACCCGGCCTTACAAGGTCGTTTTCAGCTGACCCGCCGGCTGACGTCCACCAGCGGTTTCAGTCAGTTCCAGTTCCGTCAGACCGGTGCCGTCAGCGCCACCGGCCAGCTGCAGAATGCCCCCGGCCTGACCGAAGACGATTTTGACTCGATCTGGAACAAACTCTGAGAATAAAAAATTAATAACCGCCCTGCAGGCGGGACAGAATCAACATTTGGCCGTACTGATCGTTTTATTTTCAGCACTGGTCTCTATAATTGCGTTTTCTTTGCCTTGAGGTGGTTATGTCCAGCCGGGAAACTTTGCATCTGCTGCTGCTTACTCATACTCAAAATGAGGCTGAGGGCATTGTCAGTCTGTTGCGTAATTCCGGCAGCGCCACCCGCGCCCATCAGATTCAATCACTTGCCGACCTGAACGAACAGCTGCAGGAAAAATCCTGGGATTTATTACTGGCCTACCCGCAGATCGGCGATATTCGCTATGAAGAAATACTGCATCTGATCAAACGGCTGAACAAAGACCTGCCGGTCATTCTGCTGAACGACGAAGTCGATGCCATGCAAATGGAAGCCTGTATCCGCAAGGGTGCCTGCAGCATGGTACCGGTTGATGAAAGCAACTTATTGCTGCTGGTGATTCAGCGTGAGCTGCGGCACCTGCGCAGCCGCCGCGATGTACGCATGCTGGAAGTACGGCTGCGCGATGCCGAAAAACGCGGCCAGAGCCTGCTGGAAAGTTCCCGCGATCCGGTGGCTTATATTCACGACGGTATGCACGTGTATGCCAACCAGGCCTACCTGGATTTATTCGGTTATGACTCTGCCGAAGACCTGGAAGGCATGCCGATTATGGACATGCTGGAAGGCACGGCACAGAGTGAATTCAAGCAATTTCTGAAAACCCTGCTGCAGGATAATAACCAGCGTCTTGAATTCAACAGCACCGGTATCAATGGCAAAGGCCAGCCCTTTGCTATGCGCATGAGCTTTGCTCCGGCGACCTACGCCGAGGAAGAATGTACCCAGGTGGTAATCAACACCAGCACCGGCAACGCCGAACTGGAAGAAAAGCTGCGCGAAATCAACAGCCACGACCTGCTCACCGGCCTGTACAACAAACCCTTCCTGCTCAGCCGCCTGGAACACGCGGTCGACAAAGCCGTGATGAAAGGGGCGCGCGGCGGCGTGCTGTACATCAACATTGATCAATTCGGCAAAATCAAAAGCGATGTAGGCATCAGCCATGCTGATACCGTCATTGTTGAAATTGCCCATGCGCTGAAAGCGCGCCTGTCTGAACAGGACGTGCTTGGCCGTATCGGTGAAGATATTTTTTGCTGCCTGCGAATGGATGCCGATGCCGATGCACTGCTGCAATTGGCCGAAACCCTGCGCGACACCATCGAACACCTGCTGATTGATATCGGCAACCGTACCGTGACCGTGACCGCCAGCATTGGTGTGGCGCTGATTTCTGACACCAGTTCACGACCGGACGATATTCTGCAGCAATCACACCATGCCGCCGATGAAGTCCGCAAAACAGAAACCAGCCCCCGCGGCAACGGCGTGCATCTGTTTGTGGCCAAAGACAAACACGAAGAAAAAGAAGCGCAAAACCTGCAGAAAATCCTGACCGATGCCATCCGCGGTAATAGTTTCCGCTTACTGTTCCAACCGATGATCAGCCTGCGCGGTGACGAGACCGAACATTACGAAACCCTGCTGCGCCTGAAAATGCCGGACGGTGATGAGCTTTCCGCCGGGCAATTTTTCAGCGACCTGTCAGTATCGGATGATCTGAAACGCAAAATTGACCGCTGGGTGGTTTTACATACGACCAAGTTGCTCAGCGAACACCGGGCCAAGGGCCACAATACCCGTATGTTTATTAACCTGAGTGGTGCCTCACTGGCGGATGAAGCGCTGCCTGGCTGGATTGGTGTCGCCATCAACGCCGCCAATTTGCCTAAGGGTGCGGCGGTCTTCCAGTTCCACGAAGACGACGCCAGCCGCATGCTGAAACAGGCGCAGGACTTCAGCCACGGCCTGCAGGAAAAAGGCATTCCGACAGCCCTAAGCCGTTTTGGCTGTGCGCTGAATCCGCTGCATATCCTCAAGCATCTGGCGGTTTCTTACGTCAAAGTGGACGGCTCCTTTACTCAGGAGCTGAGCAATGCCGATGCGCAAAAACACCTGAAAGAATTACTGACTCAGCTGCATGAAGAAGAAAAACTCACCATCGTGCCGTTGGTAGAAAGCGCCACGTCTGTAGCGTCATTGTGGCAAATGGGCGTGCATTTTATTCAGGGCTACTATGTGCAGGAACCACAGGCAGCACTGAGTTTTGACTTCAGCGATGACGGCGAAATGTAAAAAGAACGTGGCATAAAGATGAAGCGATAAAAAAGGCCGGAAAGTTCCGGCCTTTTTTATTTACTCCTGAATATCGCGGTCGCGGTAACCGAGCAAATACAGAATACCGTCCAGCCCCAGCGTGCTAATGGCGTTCTTGGCGTTTTCCCGCACCAGAGGTTTAGCCCGGAAAGCAATGCCCAGACCGGCAATGCTCAGCATCGGCAGATCGTTGGCACCGTCACCCACGGCGATGGTTTGCTCCAGCCGGATACCTTCTTTAGCAGCCAGCTCGCGCAGCAATTCCGCCTTACGCTTGCCATCCACCACCTGCCCGGTTACCCGACCGGTAACAATACCGTCTTCCATTTCCAGCTCATTGGCAAAGACATAATCAATGCCCAGCTTATCCTGCAGATAGCGGCCGAAATAATTAAAACCACCGGATAAAATAGCGGTTTTGTAACCCAGCGCGCGCAGATTCCGGATCAGACGCTCAGCGCCCTCGGTAACCGGCAAACGCTCGGCAATGCCTTGCAGCACATCACCGCGCAGGCCTTTTAATAACGCCACGCGCTGTTCAAAACTCTGAATAAAATCCAGCTCGCCCTGCATCGCCCGCTCGGTAATGGCTGACACCTGCTCACCCACACCGGCCGCGGCAGCGAGTTCATCAATGACTTCCGCTTCAATTAAAGTGGAATCCATATCGAAACACACTAAGCGGCGCGTGCGGCGATACACATCGTCTTCCTGGAAAGCGATATCCACGCCCAGATCATTGGCAACCTGCAGAAACTGCGCCCGCATCACGCTCTGGTCGGCTTCACCGCGTACGGAGAACTCGACACAGGCGCGGGTATTCTGTTCGGCCTGGGTCAGGGATACCCGGCCGGATAAGCGGTTAATCTGGTCAATATTCAGACCGTGCGCGGCCACAATGGCGGTAACCCGGGCGATGGCTTCCGCTTCAATGGTGCGGGCCAGCAGCGTAATGATATGACGTGGTTTTCCCTGCCCCTGCACCCAATGCTCGTAACTTTCCGGCGTTACCGGTGTAAAACGCACCGACAACCCCAGTTCGTGAGCACGGAATAAAACGTCTTTTAAGACCGAACCGGATTCAGCACGGGAAGGGATGGCGGCCAGAATCCCCAGCGACAGCGTGTCGTGGATTTCGGCCTGGCCAATATCAAGAATTGTTACACCATGCAGCGCCAGAATTGCGCTGATGTTCGAGGTCAACCCGGGCTTATCCGCCCCAGTCACACGGATTAACACCAATTCGGTCACGGATAAGTTCCTGCGGTTCCCGGGTAAGTCGTTCAGAGCTTGGCTGCGTCAGCTTTGGCCGCGGCCACCACTGCACGCAATTCTTCAATCAGCTCTACAGTTTCATGCACAGACAGTGCGCGAACACGGTCCAAGCTCATCAGGAACAGACCTTTTTCCAGTTGTTGCAGTTTGTCTTGCAGTGACTGTTTCACGTCGCTCATGGTGAATCCCCATCAGTAAATTTGAATACTTGGCCCGCAGGATGGGTGCCTTTTCGCTGGCGCCCACTGAGGCGGCGCATATAATACCACCAATACCAAGGAAATCTCCGTCTGTTTGAGTAATCACATGACCACTGACCGCCTGTTTGGGCAAAAGCTGAATCTGAGTCAAATTTCCGGGCTGTTAGCCGCCGTGCTGGTGCTATTAACCGGCCTGCTGATCAGTTTGCTCACCTGGTCACACCTGCAGGATCAGCTCAGCCTGCGTCTGCAGCAGGATGCCCAGCGCCAGCTGCAACGCTTAACCGTTGCCATTGCCCCCAGCCTGCTGCAACAAGACCGCGTCAGCATCAGCGTCACCTTGCAGGAATGGGTACGCGGTCCGGAGCTGGATGCCATCCGCGTGCTCAACAATAACCAGCAGCTGATTGCCGAAAGCGGCCGCGCCGGTGCCAACAGTTTTGAAATCAGCCAGCCGGTAACCCAGGATGATGTCGCCATTGGTGTTTTGCGGGCCGATCTGAACCTGCAACCGGCACAACAAACCGCCGGACGCTATCTGGCTCTGGGCATTATCGCGACGGCCTTTTGTGCACTGCTGGCCGGGCTGGCGGTATTCGCCCTGGCTGAACGCTATCTGAACTATGTGCGTCAGCTCCGGCAACGGTTGCAGCACTGGCAACAAGACACCAGCGCCTTACTCGAATTACCGGCCAGCCCGGCATTGGGGGAATTACAGGAGCTGCATCAGACCTTGTCGGCGCTGGCTCGCCAGCAGCATCAGCAACAAGCCATTCAGCAGGCTCTGGCCCGCTTCAGCGCCGGCAGCGCACCGGCCGCCAGCGCGCGCCTGCAATACCACGACTGCGCCATGCTGTTTATTGAAATTGAAGATCTCGACAGTCTGCAGGCCAACCTCAGCGCCGAGGAACTGACCGATAACCTGAACCGCTATTACCGCCTGCTGACACAGGCCGCCAAACTCTACAACGGCAAACTCGACCGTTATATCGGCAATGGTGCAGTGATGTTGTTTGGCATGAACGGCAGCCACAGCCCGGAAGAGCGTAACCACCACGCGCTGCATTGCCTGTACGCGGCACACCTGTTTCAGGGCCTGATCCGCAACTGCCGGCCCGAGCCGCAAAGTCCCTGCATCCGTTTCCGGCTGGCGGCGCACTGGGGGCCGGTGTTACTGGCACCGCTGACCGCCGACAACAGCACCACGCATTGCAACCTGATTGGCGATACGCTGCATTGGGCTGCCCACCTGGCGCATCACAGCCACAATCAGGAACTGCTGGTCAGCGCCGCCCTGCACGCCGAAATCCAGCCGCAGGATAACCTGCTCTGGCGCAGCGGTCCGGATCTGACCGATCTGCACGGCCGGCCGCAACAAAATTACTGGTTGCAGCAGTTACCGGAAAAGCAGCAATCGCTGATCAGCCGGCAAATCCGCCATATCACAGCCATGGCCGCCACCTCGGAATAACCCTTGTCTGGCGCACCCACAATACCTCTGAAAAACCAACACAACGGCTGGAAAAAATGTTTGCCTGAACTAGGGTTAAGCGCAAACCAACCTTAGAGGAACAGACCATGGTTCTGAAACAAACCGGCCTCGCCGCGGCCGTATTACTGGCCAGCAGCCAACTGGCGTATGCCAACGACCTGAACATCAACGGTTTTATTAATGTCACCGGCGGCGTGCTGTCGAACGACAAGATCAGCCTGGACGGCTACGACGACAACCCGTCTTTCGACCAGGGCACCTTAATGGGCCTGCAAATGTCGAAGAAGGTGAATGACAGCACTTCAGCGACCGTACAGCTGGTCTCCCGTGGCAGTGAAGATTACAAAACCGAAGCGTCCTGGGCCTACATTACCTACGCCCTGAACAACGACACCGACATTCGTGCCGGCCGCCTGCGTACACCCTTCTTCTATTATTCCGATTTCCTCGAAGTCGGTTACGCCTTTAACTGGGTACGTCCGCCGTCATCGGTTTACCGCTTAGATGGTTTATCGTCCATTACTGGTGTCGACATTACTCACCGCTTTAACATCGGTAATGTCGATGGCTCAGTGCAGGTCTATACCGGTCGCTATAACGACGATTTCGCTCTGAACGGCGATGTCTACGAAGTGGAACTGCGCAATGCCATGGGTGCGGTATTCAGCCTGAACCAGGGCAATTTCGGGGCCCGGGTCAGCTATCATCAGACGGATTTGAGTTTTGATGCCAATTCTTTAGTAACAAACAGAACACCCCCAACAGCCGATATCAATGGCAACATCGGCGTTGATTTGACAGACCCTACAGCTGTAGCAGACGCTCTTAAAGGTTCTCGCGCTTTGGATAGCATCAGCTCTATTGCAGAGCTGAGAGGCGTTGAAGCTGATTTCATCGCTAATAAGGATAAATCCCAGTTTTATCAGGCTTCACTGTCCTGGGATAACGGCAGCACCGCATTGATCGCCGAATGGACTGGTCTGAAGCACGATACCGCGCTGTTAAATGACGATACCTCCTGGTTGGTTTCCGCGGCCCAGCGTTACGGCGATGCCACTGTGCACCTGACCTACACCGTAACCGAAGACGATCTGGAATCCGGCACCGTTGGCACCGTACAGAAAAATGCTCAGTCAGAAGAAAACAGCATTATTCTGGGCCTGCGTTACGATTACGACAGCAGTACCGCGCTTAAATTTGATATCCAGCACCATGACGAAAAACTGGTGGGTGGAACTAAAGGTGATTCCGGCTTCCTCTACACCGTTGGCATGAGCCTGGTATTTTAAGGAGAACGACCATGACTGT
>JAEWQT010000111.1 GCA_023399105.1 Pseudomonadota bacterium
AGAACCTCCTCAGGTTCGACTTGGAGCATCAACGCTTTTTGTTGATGCGGAAAGCGCGTGGGCCGAAGGCCAGGTCGCTTGCGACCGTCAGCACATCCTCCAGCGCCATCTCCTCAGCTTCAACCGAAGCAAGATACTACGCACATTATTCTCTGTTTCCGAAGCATTTGTTGCGCTCGGTCGGATGAGATTAATTCGTCAGGAACGAATTAACGCGAAGCCCGCAGGGCGAGTATCAGGATGATACGAGCAGCCTCCTCAGGTTCGACAAATTGCCGGGAGCAATTTGGTCCGCTGCAAGCGCCCGCAGGGGTGAGGGCAGGATGCCCGAGAGACAATTGTAGTGAGCCTGCGAACGGAAAGCGCGTGGGCCGAAGGCCAGGTCGCTTGCGACCGTCAGCACATCCTCCCGCACGTTCTGCCAAATTAATATCCGCCATCCGTTTCTCAGTCCATCCCTGCTCGTTTTGTCAGATTAATTCCCGCTTTGATTTCGTCTGCTGTTCAGATTTGGCTTATCAACAGCCGCACGTTCTTCATCACTAAACTCACCTCTCTGCACGCCAGCCTTGCCATCACCATGCAGAATTCCATTCCGCTGTTATACTCTTTCAGCACCGAGGAGCTCTGACCATGTTCAAGCAGCTATCAGTATTTTTATCAGTATTTTTCCTGGCATGTTGCTCCAGCCAAAGCCAGGCCAGCGACACTCCTGTCGTCACCTCGGAGACCATCGGTCATCGCAATGTCGCGTCGGTAATCGTTATTGAGTATCCCCCTTTCATTACTCAGCAGCAGCCGGATTTCGGCACCTCTTTCCGGATTTTAACCGAACAGTTGGCTGGTCATGGCTGGCAGGCGAAACCGGTTTTTTTACCACCTGCCCGCGCGGCACAACGGTTACTGGACAGTAATGACTGGCTATTAAGTTTTTATCCGCCGGCGTCTGCCATACCGCCGGTGGTGCTAAAAAGCGCCGCGATAAAATACAGTTTATTCCGTCGTAGCCGGCCAGAGCCTTTTCGCTGGCAGAATCCGGTGGAGCTTGGTTCCGGGGTGTTGGTGGTTACCCGGCAATTACCGGGCAGCAAAGAGCTGGATTATTTCCGCACTGCGGATTTGCAGGTTGTTTATGTGAATCAGATCGAGCAGGCGGTGCAGATGTTATTAGCTGGTCGTGCTGATTATATGCTGGCTGCCGAAGACACCGGCTGGTATTACCTGCAACGGTTAAAGGCTGATCCTGCTGCGCTGCAATTTGCTGAAACACTGGTGCGTACCTTTCCGCATTCGGTGTATATCAATCCACACCATCCTCAGGCAGAAATAATTAAAAAACTTCTGCAATAAATCCGCTTTTTTTCTGCGCCAGGAAATGCACATAACGCCCTAAACGCCGGAAGGGTTCCTGGGTGCCATATTCCAGATCGGCCCGGGTTACGGCCTCTTCACCTTCACGATCGCGGATTTTTTGTGCCAGGTGGTCGTAAAGACAACGAATACCACGCCAGCGTTGTACGCTGAACCCCAGGGCATTTAATTGCTGCTCAACAAGGTCCGGATTTAACGGATGCTGCGGTGCATTACCTTCATCGCGCAGCCGTGCGCTGGTACGTAACGGGTCGCTAAAACTACCGTTCATTAATTGCCGCCAGATATGACCATCGCGGTTATAAAACATCAGCGACAACCAGCCGCCGGGTTTTACCTGCTGCGCCAGAATGGGTAAAGCGGCCATGGGGTCTTCCAGCCATTCCAGCACCGCGTGGTTCAGCACAATATCGTAGGTGGCAGGAAAATAATCAGCCACCTGTTGCAGGGCGCACTGCTGGCTGTGCAGGGGAAAGCCTGCAGCGGCAAACTGATCCTGCGCCAGACGCAACATTTCCGCTGAAATATCACACAAATGCACGGTTGCACCTTGCCTGGCCAGCTGCAGGGAAAATTGTCCCTGACCGCCGCCAATATCCAGCACGCTGGCCTGTGCCAGCGGAATGTTCAGATCGGCAAAATCCTGTGCCAGTGCCGCCAGCCGGATGCGTCCACGCGGAGTGGCGTAAATAGTGCGGGCAAAGCGGCTGGCGAGGTCATCGAAATTACGGTCGGGAAGGGTGGGCTTCATGGCATCTGCCGAACGTGAAACGGGCGCTGATCATAGCAGCGCCGCATTATTTTCACAGTGGCTCAGGGCACCAGCAGGCTGTCCAGTTTCTCCAGATCATTGACCACCCGCCAGTTGCCACCGCCATCCTGCACACGCTGTTGCCAGTGCTGCAGGCGTTTCAGATAGTCCCGCGGGTCCAGGTTATCGCTGCGTAGCTTAGTGACATTGAGAGCAACCACGTGAATGTCATCCAGCCGAATTGGAAAATCTCTAATGTGATCATGGGGCAAGTCCTCTTCCATATCCGAAAAAATAAGAATGAATTTGTCGCCGGCACCGGTTTCCTGCAGATACTGAGTGGCCTGCATCACACCGCCGGTAATGTCGGTGTGCGGGCTGCCTTTACTGAGACCGGCGGCAAATTCGTCCACGCTCTGTTTAAAACGGCGTTTCTGCTCGTTGGCAGTGCTGGGGCGCATATCGAAGGTGGTTTTGGCGAGGATGTCTTTCTCGCTGAAACTGCCACTGTCGATGCGCGCCAGCGCCAGCGAGTCGCCGCTGTTCAGGTTGGCCAGCAGGTAGTTGCTGATGGCGCGGGCTTTATCCAGCTCCAGGGTGTAGGTGCCGGAAGTGTCGATCAGCATAAACACCGCTTTATTCTGCGGAGCGCCTTCGCCGCAGCCGCTGAGCAGCAGGCTCAGGGGCAGGCAGGCGGCGGCACAGAGTTTGGTGATGGTATTCATAGTGTTCTCCGTGTGTCAGGCGCTGGCGACCAGAGTGTCATCACTGCCGGTACGACGGCCGCGGCGTGACGGACGTTCGCTGACGCTGCTGTGTTGATTATTACTCTGTTCATCGGCAGCGGTTGTCACGACGTCGGCTTTTACCGGCGCGGCATCACGACGGCGCTGCAGCAAACGCTCCACACTCAGCGGCAGCATAATCAGCAGGTCGTAGGCGTGGGTCAGCAGGGTGGCGCTGTGCAGCGATACCTGTCCCAGCAAGCGGCTGCCGATGGCCAGTACACGGATGACCGCCACCAGTAACAGGCCCAGCACGGTGCGCAGTGACTGGATAAAGGACTCCAGCGGAATGGCGATAAAGGCCAGCGCAAAGGGCAGGATAAAGCCCATCACCATCTGCCCGATGGACGGAATCCAGCGGAATTCCGCATGGCTGGCGGCCACGCCGGCGGCGGCGCTGGTCATGGTCAGTGACTGCTGCAATGCTTCTTTATCCAGCGCCAGCAGGTCTCGCATATAGGCCAGCGAGGCCTCGATGCCGGCCAGCACCGTGAGGATGGTCAGGCTGATCACCACCATGCGGCGGCGCATCTTATCGTCCATGCTGCTGATCATCGGAAACAGGCGGGTGATGCGCAGGGATTCGAGCAGGAACAGCCCCATCGCCACCTCAATCAGAATGATCACCAGCGCGGCAATGTCCGAGGTTTTCAGGGCGCCGATGTAGCTGGTGCCGCCGACCATTTCCGACATCGGCAAGGCGATTAACTGAAAGTTGATCAGACCGCCGAGCAGGGCAATCACCAGTACAATGCCGGAGATAAAAAACTGCGTCAGCGAAGAAGAGGTCAGGCTGCGTACGGCGGCGTCTTCGCCGCGGCGGATGGCCTCAAACTGTTGCAGCTGCTGATCGAGCTGATGGCTGCGTTTATCCAGCGCGTCGACCGTTGCACCCACTTCATCAACGCGGTTCTGCAGGGTGCGCCACTGCGGCTGCATACCGGCCAGCAGTTTATGCCGGCTGGCGCTGCTGTGTTGCCAGGCTTTAAGGGTTTCGCGATGGGTTTCTTCCACAGCTTCTTTGATGGTGGTCAGAATTTTCGCCACCGCCGGATCACCATGGCTGGGCAGGGCAGCGATCATCTGCACCACATCGCTCCAGGCCGGTGGCAGTGGTGCCTGTTCGGCGGCGTCGCGGCAGCGGCTTTCAACGTTGTCGATGGCGCTGCTGATCTGCCGCTGCAGGCCCGGGTAACCCGCCAGTTCACGGCTGACCAGGCTTTGAATGCGGGCAAACTCCCGCTCAATGCGGCGTTCGCTGTCGTTGCGGGCGGCGGCCAGCAACACGTCACGGTTGCGCTGGGTCAGGCGTTGTTCCAGCTGGCCGAGGGCGCGGCTGGTTAAGCGCAG
>JAEWQT010000158.1 GCA_023399105.1 Pseudomonadota bacterium
GGGAAACCCGGCCATTGACACAACCCGTCTTTGTCATTGCTACGCAGAATCCGGTGTCGCAGGCTGGTACTTTCCCGTTGCCAGAATCGCAGCTCGACCGTTTCCTGATGTGCATTCAGCTGGGCTATCCGGATGCCCGCGCCGAACGGGAGTTGCTGGAAGGTCGTGATCGCCGGGCCATGGCCGCCGGGCTGCAGGCGGTGCTGAGTAGTGCTGATTTGCAGCAGTTACAGCAGCAGGTCGATGCTGTGCAGGCAGCCGCCAGTGTGTTGGATTATCTGCAACGCATCATCGCCTTTACCCGCTACGACGGCGGCTATCAATATGGCTTATCGCCGCGTGGCGCGCTGGCACTGTTGCGCAGTGCCAAAGCCTGGGCGCTGGTGGATGGCGGGCGCCAGCATCTGCTGCCGGAGGATATTCAGGCGGTACTGCCGGCGGTGGTGGATCACCGGCTGGCGGAGGCTGCCCCGTCGGCGGCTCTGCGGCCATCCGTGCACATTCTGCAACAGGTGCCGGTCCTGGTATGAGGTTACCGGCGCGCTGGCAACAACGCTGGCAGGCCTGGCTCGACCGGCGCATTCCGCCGGCGGCCCAGGTTACCCTGAGTCATCGGTCCATTTTTATTCTGCCCACCCGCAGTGCGCTGACGTTTGGCCTGTTGTTGCTGTTGTTGCTGATTACGGCCATTAACTACCAGAACAGTCTGATTTATGCGCTCACCTTCTGGCTGTTCAGCGTTGGTCTGGCGGCGATGTTGTTTACTTTCCGTAATCTTTCCGGGCTGACGTTAATCGCCGGCCACGCGGCGCCCTGTTTTGCCGGTGAGTGGTTGCAGTTACCGCTGTGGCTGCAGGCTGACCGGCGTGGCCATCAGGCAGTGCTGCTGGGCTTTCCCGATCAGCCGGCGCAACAGGCCAGTGTGGCTGCCGGTGAGCGGCAGGCATTACACCTGAGCTTGCCGGCTCGCCAGCGAGGCCCGCTGCAAACCGGCCGGCTGCGTCTCGACAGTCGTTATCCGCTGGGTTTATTCAATGCCTGGAGCTGGGTGCGGCTGGAGTTCCGCGGACTGGTGTATCCGCGCCCGGAAACCGTGCCTTTTGTATTTCTGGCCGGTGATGGCGGCGAACAGCTCAGCGGTGCCCCCTCAGCGCAATCCGGTGAGCAGGATTTTCAGGGGCTGCGGCCGTATCGTCAGGGCGATTCCCTGCGTCGTATTGCCTGGAAGCAACTGGCCCGGGGCAAGGGGCTGGTGAGCAAGGATTTTGACCATGATGAAGGCGCAACCTGCTGGCTCGATTGGGAAGCGTTGCCCGGCTTGCCAGTGGAAACCCGGTTGTCGCGTCTGTGTGGCTGGGTGTTGCAGGCGCATCAGCAGGGCTGGCGTTATGGTTTGCGGCTGCCTGGTGAGGAATTCAGCCCAGACAACAGTGAAGGGCACCGCGACCGTTGTTTACGGGCGCTGGCGCTGTATGGTTTTACCGCACCGGAGGGGCTATGAGTAAGCGTACCCGGTCGCCAGTGGATGTTCCGATTCCGCGCACTGCGGTGCTGTGGTTATTGGGCAGTCAGTTATTGTCGCTGTGGCTGCACGCCACGCATTTGCCCCTGTGGCTCTGGGTGGTGGTGGCTTTTGTTCTTGTCTGGCGCTGGCTGACCCATCTGGGTCGTGTTTCTTATCCCGACCGCCGCATTAAAACCCTGGCGGTCATCGCCGCCAGTGTGGCGGTATTTATGGCCTTTGAGCGGCGTCTGACGCTCGAAAGTGCCAGCGCCTTCTTAATTGCCGCCAGCAGTCTGAAGTTGTTGGAAATGAAAGTCCGCCGCGATGGCTATGTGGTGGGGTATCTGAGTTTCTTTGTGCTTGGCACGGGGTTTCTGTTTGATCAGGGCATCCTCAGCGGTCTGTTCGGCATACTGGCGGTCTGGTGTCTAACCACTGCGCTGGTAACGCTGCACGGGCAGGACAGTGCGACAAGCGGTCAGGCCAACAGTCTGCGCCGCAGCAGCCTGCAGGCTGGCAGGCTGGCCGGTGGCATATTGCTGGTGTCGTTGCCAATGATGCTGGTGCTGTATCTGCTATTTCCGCGCATGGGGCCGCTGTGGAGTTTTACCCTGCAGTCGGGCAAGGCCAAAAGCGGGCTCAGCGAAGAAATGGCCGCCGGCGATATTGTCGATCTGAGTCAGTCGGATGAGCTGGCCTTCCGGGTGTCGTTCACTAACGGGCAGTTACCGGCGCGGGAGCAGCTGTATTGGCGTGCATTGGTACTCGACTACTACGATGGCTGGCGCTGGTTGCGGCAATCCGGTGCGCCGCAGGTCAGCTGGTTTAACCCGGCTAATCCGCCCACGCCGGCAGCCAGTCATCAGCTGGAATATGAAATTGTGCAGGAAGCCACCGATAAAAACTGGTTGTTTGCATTAAGCGGGGTTAACGCCGCCGAGCCGGGAACCGGCCACACCAGCGACAATCGCCTGGTGGCACGGCGGCCGGTGTTTCAGCGTCAGCGTTATCTGGCCCGTTCAGATCTGCAGGCTCGCTTCAGTCCGGCCGGCCTCAGTGCGCAGGAGCAACAGAACAGTCTGCAGTTGCCGGGTGATTTTAACCCGCAGGCGCGGGCATTCGCCCACCAGTTACGCCGTCAGCATGCGGATGACCGCCAGCTGCTGGCAGCATTGCTTCAGCACTTCCGCGACCAGCCGTTTTATTACACCCTGCAGCCGCCAGCGATGGCCACCGATGAAGTAGACGATTTCCTCTTCAATGCCCGCCGTGGGTTCTGCGCTCATTACGCCGGCGCGCTGGTGTTTGTCGCCCGCGCAGCCGGTATTCCGGCGAGAGTAGTGACCGGTTATCAGGGCGGCGAATGGAATGAGAGCGAGCAATATCTGACCGTACGCCAGTTTGACGCCCACGCCTGGGCAGAAGTGTGGCTGCCGGGTGAGGGCTGGGTGCAGACTGATCCGACTGCCGCTGTGGCTCCGGATCGTATTCAATACGGTCTGGAACAGGCGGTGGCGGAAGAGGGTAGTTTTCTGCAGGAGCAGCTGTTTTCGACCCATAAGCTGAAAGGCATCAGCTGGCTGAACCGGCTGCGGCTGGAGCTGGACAGCCTCAATTACTACTGGCAACGCTGGGTGTTGTCTTATGACCGTCAGAGTCAGCGCGGATTTCTGCAGAACTTACTGGGGTTGCGTGAATACCAGCAGGCGCTGTACTGGCTGGCAGGCAGCTTTGTGGCGTTTTTTGCGCTGGCGTCACTCTGGTTGTGGTGGCGTCTGCGGCCACAGCCACCCAGCCCCTTTATGCGGGCCTGGCAACGCTTGCAGCAGCGTGGTCAGCGCTTGGGGGTAGTTATGGCTCCGGGTGAAACCGCTGCTCACTACTGTCAGCGGCTGGCGCAAGCCTGTCCGGCGCAACGCTCTCTGCTGCTGTGGCTGGGACAGGAAGTTAATTCCGTGCTGTATCAGCCTACGGCGGATACGGCGCGGCAACGGCAGCGGTTGCGTCAGCTGATCCGGACGCTACACCGGGTGCGGCGTCAGTTGCCCGGCCAGGCGCAAAAACAGCCGTTGCCGGCGACATTGGCAAAGGGGCCATAACCTTCATTCTGCAGGGCGCGTACCATGGCCGGGAAAAAGTCGTCGTTAGCAACGGTGCACAGG
>JAEWQT010000071.1 GCA_023399105.1 Pseudomonadota bacterium
CGCGCCAAAGCGACCGAGGTATTAGTGGCCGATTCGCGCATTAAAGATTTTGATTTTCCGCTCTATCAGGCGCTGGGCCGGCACGAATCCTTTACCGTGCCGGACCTCGACGAGCTGGATGAATTCCGCTGGGTTACCCTGTACCGGGCCGCTGCCAGCCCGGTCTGAGTCTCAGGGTGCCAGCGGACTGATCTTCAGTGTTGGCCCCGGCCATTGAAAACGTGTGGCGATGGCTTCCTTGCTGGCCTGCTGCAGTAATGCCAGTGTGCCGCTATCCAGTTGACTGGCGTAGGCGAGTGACTGGGCAAATGAGCGTTCATAATGCTCGCGCGGCGCCACCTGCAAACGTAACTCCACCTGTCCACTGACCTGCGGTAAGGGCGCAGTAAAACTCACCGCCGCGCCCGGCGCCAGACGCTGGTCAAACAGCTCGGTCTGCAGATCGACGCTCACCTTCCAGCCCAGCACATGTTCCGCCAGCAACTGTTCCCGGCCCTCATCAAGCCACCATAACTGTGCTGTTACCTCCGGCACCATGTAGGTCGGAAAATTATGCCCGGCACCGCTATTACGCAGCGTGGCAATTACGTTCAGACCCTGTTGTTGCAGATCCATGCTGAGGGCACGACCGACCATCTCCGGACTGTGAATGCCCTGCCATTGGTGGCGACGCTCCGGCATATGGCAACTCTGGCATTGAATACCCTGCGCCGGATAATCACTGGCCAGCCATTCCTGGTAGGTATCTTCGCGTAATTTACCGGCGGTGCGCGGGCCGTCATCGGGAAACTGATGACAACTGGCACAAAAACGGCTGTCGGAAAATTCCGGCCGGGGAGTAAAACCATTGTGCGCCAGCCCGACTGGCTCTGAACCATCACGGCGAACAGCACCGAAACGATTGTGGCCGCGCACATGACAGGCCGCGCAGACCACGCCATGATCACTTAAATCCGCTGAAACATAATCCGGCAAAGCCGTCTGCGGAGCTGCTGGCCATTGCTGCTGTAAGGCCACCAGCGCTTTTTGTTCCGCCAGCGGTGCGTGGCAATCCAGACACTTATTGGCCTGATCCTGCGGCAGTAAACGCAGTTGCCATTGCACCCCTGCCGTCATGGTCTGACGGTGCAGACTGTTTGACCAATCGCTGTATTGTTGGGCATGGCATTGGCCACAGGCCGCCGGCGCCAGTGAGGCTTCCAGTGCTGAATAATGCGCCGGAGGCTGACCCTGCGCCAATAAGGGCCGTTGCCAGTGCTGGGTGATAAAATCGCTGGTTAATTCCGGCTCCCCGGCGGGGCGGGTGAACAGCCACAGGCTGCCACCCAACACCACCAGCACCAGAACCGCCGCATACAGACGAATGCTGTTCATCCGCCGCGCTGGATGGTCCAGGTAAAGGTGCCGGCGTGCTCATCCCGCTGCAGCAGTTCGTCGCCGCTGGAAGCACACAAATAGCTGATGGATTCACCGGATGAAGGATTATCAAAAATAACCGTCAGCTGTTCCTGAGCCTGCAATTTCTTTAACGCTTTTTCGGTATAAATCTGCACGTGCGGACAACCGTAACCGCGCACATCCAATTCAAACTTGCCGGCGGATACCGGGGAAAACTTCACCGTTTCCTGTAATTTAATCGCCATAACAACTCCTTAAAAATTCACCACCGAACGGTTCAGACGCCATTCGATCCAGTATTTCAATACGTTCACGGATAGATACCCGCCCAACGTCATACCCAGTAAAAATACCCAGCCACTGACATCGCCATTGGTGACGGTGGCAAAAAAGGCACCGATGTTACAGCCCATGCCAAGTCGTGAACCAATGCCCATCAGAGCGCCGCCGACAATGGCTAACAGCGCGGTTTCTGTATTCGGCCATTTCCATTTGAATTCTCCGCGGGTCAGTGCAATCACTGCCGCGCCCAGAATAATACCGATCGACATCATGCCAGGGGCATTCAGCAACGGATTGGGTAAGCCATTCTCCAGACCAAAAAACAGGTTATCGCGCATTTCGACGCCGGCACTCTCCAGCGCCCAGCCCGCCCATTGCGCCTCTTGTGTGGTGATGTACCAGTAGCCCGGATCAAACACACTGTCCTGCAACGATAAGCCGTCACTAAAGCCCATTTGCAGTAATAACTCACCAAAATTGAAGACGTTGTAGTAGTCACGTAATTCACCGGTTACCAGCATCTGCAAGCCCGCCAGAATGCCCAACCCAAGCCCAGCCAGCGCTGTATTTCTGGACTGCGTGAACATCGACCACAACCCCTGCAGTTCGTAGCCGATACCAGGCTGTACAGCAGGATGCTGACGCACATACATTTTGCGGTAATTCAACCGGTACAGCAGCAGCAGAATCACCAGCGCGGGCAGCACTGCCACCAGCACGGCATTACCGAATAAATATCCCCATAAACTATCCGGCAACTCCAGATAATCGGCCAGCGTGGTGCCGGATAACGTCCATAGATAACCAACAGTAAACTGGTCAAACCAACCCTCTGCGATGGCCAGTTCAGCCGGCATATCGACCGCGGCTGCGTTAGCCGCCCAGGATGCCGGTACCCAACCATCCAGCCAGCCGGTACTGCTGACAATCCAGGCCTGGGAAAACGAAATGGAAAACAGCACCAGCACGCCGCCCAGATTGCCTTCGCCGGTTTTATACAGCGAACTGGAAGCACAGCCACCGCTGAGAACCATCCCCAGACCAAAGACCAGGCCACCGATTAATACATGCCAGCCCAACGGATGGGCATGAAACGAATTAAATCCGGCGTCCTGAATAAACGCTGAAATAATGGCGTACAAAATAATGGCAATCAGTACCCCCACCGCCATTCTGGGTACGCCCACGGCAAATAAATCCCGGATGGCTGACGCCATACAGAAGCGGCCATACTGCAGTAATACACCGTAGGCCACACCAAACCAGGCATACACCAATAAATAGACAAAACGGGTATCGATCAGCAGATAGGTGGCCGACGCGGCCACCACTGCTAACAAAACCCATACCGATTTTTTCCAGCTGCGCTGGTCAGAACTAACCAGCGGAGACTCGGACGCTACCGCATAAGACATGATGTTTCCTCAGTTTATAAAATAAACTGTAATCCCAGAGTCAGTTGATGGTTATCCTGCAGTGCCGGATTGCTGGCATCCGGATTGGCGTAATCGGTATGTTGATATTCGGCGGTTAATTTCAGACTTTGGCCATCCAGATAATAGTTAGCACCCACGGCATTTATTCTGCGGTCCAGTACCCCACCAGCCAGGTTGTATTCTGAGCCATCATGACGGGCAAAGATCTGTAACCGGCCAGCACCGACCTGATTGGGAAACAGGTAGCCGGCTTTTACATAAAAGCTTTCCAGTTCGGTATTAACCGGCAGTTTGGGATCCGGATTATTATTAATGGCATTGCCCAGATTGTAATTCAGGTAAGCTGCCGACAGGGTGTAGGTGCCACTGGCAAAGGGATACTCAAAAAACGCATCCACCGTCCAGGCTTTGTAATCTTCTTGACCACTCAGGTTGGTATAGTCAGCGTAGGCCGCACTGCCCTGATAATCATACGATGCGCCGAGGGTAAACACTTTCCGCGTGCCCAGATAAGTTCCACGGTAACCGTAATCGTACTCAGGGTCCAGTACACTCCAGTGCAGGCGGGTGGTTATACGGGCTTGTTTTTCCGGTACTTCTTCCCCTTCACGACCATCGGCAATCATCAAGCGGTATTGCAATTGGGCATCGGCAAGATTGCCCCAGATAACCGCACCGGTATCCCGGGTGCCACCAAAGGGCGTATACGATGCATCACCACGGTCGAGGGTCAGCGGTTCCAGACAGGCCTCAAGGTTTTCCCGGGAAAAGGTGTTTTTGAAACGACCGATAATAAACCGGGTTTCATCCGAGTAATCCAGAGTCAGGTAGGCATCACGATAGTAAACCGAGCGTTCGTCATTACCGCCGCGACTGTCGCCGCCGGCTTCCAGCTGGGCATAGAATCCGACCAGATCATTTTTTTGTCCGAACAGGGTAATCCGGTTACGGCGTAAAAATGTATCGAAGGATGAACCATCGTGGTTACCGTTGGTATAACTGCGTTGTTGCGACCACAGCTGCAACGCGTAATTAATCTGTACAAAGCCCTCGTCACCAAACTCAATCGTTGGACCGGCCTGTGCACTCTGCACAGAAAAACCTAATACAGAGGCCGCACCAAGGGTGGCTAATGGTTTGAAAACATTCATTATTGGTTTCCTTGTAAATGGAGATGCTTATCCAGATACACTCTGGCTTTGGCATGAGCCTCTGCACCGTGGCAGCTGACACAGGTTTGGGCCGGTTCAGTAACCGGGTTAGCAATTAAACTGGCATGGGCAATGTCTTTCTTAAGAATCCGGGGATTGCCCTGATGGCAGCCAGCACAGGAATAGTTCACTTTATCGTGCTCAACGTGCCAGGGGGCCTCCGGACCGTTGGCCGGTGCCGGTGCGCGGCGGTCGTTATGACAACGGAAGCAACTGGAAGCCCCCAGACCACAGGCATTCGCCAGAGGAATGGGTGACAGGTTCTGTAACGAACCGCCAACGGCCTGCAGCGTTTCACTGCCCCAGCCGGATGAGGATTGCTGGCTGTCGTGAGAGAGCGATTTTTCTTCATAATCCAGCAACAATTTACCAACGTAACTCAGGGAAAAAGTTACGGATAAAAGCACTGATAAAAAAAACAGATATAAGGATATTTTTTGTTTAAATAGTCGTTTAAAAATCATGACATTTACCTTTTTTCAGACTTTACCTGGGCTTTCTCTTGGATTGCCGTCAGATCTTTTCCGGTTAGTTCATTGCCGCACATACAGGTTGGGCCGGATGATTTAAACCTCAGCCTGGGCTGCCTTGGCTCAACGGCAGACTGTTGTGGTGCGGCCGTAGCTGCGGACAGGGCAGTAAGTGCTTGCGGCTGAGCCTGCAGCGCGACACTGCTCACAACACTCAGCATCAGTATTAATTTCGTTACCATTGCAGCCTCGCTCTGGCGGCTGAAGCCGCCAGACTGATACTCATACGGTTAGCCACCGCATGGATTGGGCGGTAATACGGACCCACCTGAGGAACCACCACTTCCGGTACCGCCATTGTTATTACCTGAGCTTGCTGGCGTATCAATAACCGGCTGTTTATAAGCGCGGTCAGCACGTGGAACCGCCTGAGCATCCGCAGCATATGGATCGGTAATTTTGGGGCTGGTGGCCAGCACCTGGCTGGTTGTCAGGCTGTCGGGATCGGCATAAGCGTTGCGTGGATTAATGCTCGCCGGGGTATTGGCAAACCAGGGAGCCGATAAACCTGCGGTATTCCAGGGAGAATCGGCCGGTAATATTTCCAGACCATATTTATCCACCCCGGCAGCACCGGTTTTACCGGTTAAGGAATTCCACTCCACCAGACCAGAATCGTATAAACGGCTGGGAATACCCAGAATCACCGCAGCAGCAATGAGCGTGGTACCGGAGCGTGCTGAGGTTTCACAAAAGTGATAAATCGTATCGCCCGGCTGATAGGCATTACCCGCCTGCACGTATTGATAATCGGCATTCACACCACCCGATACAAAGCCTTGCTGAGCAGGGCTTAATTCACCGTGCAGAATATTGCGCAGAGTATCTTTGCTGTAATACACACCATTCACTACGTCCAGAACGTTACTGTATTCCAGATGCAATGCTCCCCGCGGATGACTTTGACGTGATCCAGCATTGCGGACGGATGCAGTACGGTCAGCCAGAGGCGTATTGGTCACCTGACCGCCAGTGCCCCAGGCCTGCAGACCAGCACTGTATTCACCCAGGCTGCGACCATCCCACAACAGCACCCCATCACCGTTATCAGGCTCATCGGTCAGCGGTAAGACGTTGATCAGATCTTCCACCGAGGCGTAGAGCGCGGTGTTATCCACCTTCAGATCTTTCACCGTGCTGACCTGACGATTCACCAGCGGGCTCGGATGGGCGGTTGGCTGAATCACCGTATCGGTAAAATAGGCCGCCCCCAGTTGCGCCTCTTCTGCCAGATAGGCGTTATTACCGTTCAGTACGGCCAGGTTTTGTTGCGCCACGCCCCAATAACTG
>JAEWQT010000268.1 GCA_023399105.1 Pseudomonadota bacterium
AGCGTCAGGAAATTATCCGTACTTCACTGACCAACCGTGGCGCGCTGATTCATGCGCAAAGCGATGCCGATGCCATTGCCATTATTAACCGCATTGCCCCGGAGCACCTGGAATTATCCATTGCAGAGCCGCAGGCCTGGTTGCCGCAGATTCGTCATGCCGGGGCGATCTTTATGGGTCGTTACACCGCCGAAGCACTGGGTGATTATTGTGCTGGCCCGAACCACGTATTGCCGACCTCCGGCACCGCTCGTTTTTCGTCGCCGCTGGGCGTGTACGATTTCCAGAAGCGTTCGTCGCTGATTATGTGTTCGGCTGATGGCGCCTCTGAACTGGGTAAAGTGGCCTCGGTACTGGCGCGCGGTGAATTTTTAACCGCCCACGCCCGTTCGGCGGAATACCGGATTAAGGACTGATTGCCATGAGCCAGTTCTGGAGCCCGTTCGTTAAAGACCTGGTGCCCTATGTGCCGGGTGAACAACCGAAAATGACGCGACTGGTGAAGCTGAACACCAATGAAAATCCCTACGGCCCATCGCCCAAAGCCATTGCGGCCATGCAGGCTGAGGTTAACGACGATCTGCGTTTGTACCCCGACCCGAACAGCGATCGCTTAAAGCAGGCGGTGGCGCGTTATTACGGCGTAGAAGCCAATCAGGTGTTTGTTGGTAACGGTTCTGATGAAGTGCTGGCGCATGCCTTTCATGGCCTGTTCCAGCACGGCAAGCCGCTGCTGTTTCCGGACATTACCTACAGCTTTTATCCGGTGTATTGCGGCCTGTACGGTATTGAACCGAAGCAGATTCCGCTGGATGAGCATTTTCAGATTAATATCGCCGATTATTCCCGTGCTAATGCCGGTGAAAATGGCGGCATTATTTTCCCTAATCCCAATGCGCCCACCGGTTGTTTGTTGCCATTAGCAGCGGTTGAACAGCTGCTTAAGCAAAACACCGAAACCGTGGTGCTGGTGGACGAAGCCTATATCGACTTCGGTGGTGAATCGGCCATTGCGCTGGTAAATCAATACCCGAATTTATTGGTGACGCAAACCTTATCGAAATCCCGTTCATTGGCGGGCCTGCGTGTCGGTATTGCCGTGGGGCACGCGGATTTAATTGATGCCTTAGAGCGCATTATAATCAGCTTTAACTCCTACCCGCTGGATCGCATGGCTATTGCCGGTGCGGCTGCGGCCTTCGATGACCGCGAGTATTTTAACGATACCTGTGCGCGGGTGATCCGCAGCCGTGAGGCGGTGCTGGCAGGTCTGGAACAACTTGGGTTTGAGGTGCTGCCATCGGCGGCCAACTTTGTGTTTGCCCGTCATCCACAAAAAGATGCTGGTGAACTGGCCGCAGCGCTGCGCGAGCAAGGCATTATCGTGCGGCATTTTAAGCAGCAACGTATCGCGCAGTTCCTGCGCATAACCATCGGCACGGACGAGCAAAATCAGATTTTGCTGGATGCCTTGAAGGCGCTGTAAATTCGCCGCGCGGGTTATAAAAAAACGGGCCAATGATAGGCCCGTTTTTTTATGTCAATTAATTCAGTCTGCCACCACGGTTTTACGCTGGCCTGCCACGGCGCTGACCTGACGCTGCTGGCCGGCGTGTAAGAATTCAATCTGGACGTTATCGCCCGGGCGTACCGCGGCAATCTGATTCATGGCGCGGCGGGCGCTGTCGGCACTTTGCTGGTTAATCCGCACAATAATATCGCCGATATTCAGGCCGGCTTTGTCGGCCGGGCCATCCGGATAAATACCGGTTACGATCAGGCCGGTCAGGGCGCGGGGTAAATCCAGTGCTTCCAACAGGGCCGGGGTCGATTCCTGTACCTCCAGCCCCAGCCAGCCGCGCACCGGGCTGCCGTGTTCGGCAATATCCTGCAGAGTGCGATCTGCCAGCACCGCCGGAATGGCAAAACCAATGCCCTGACTGCCGCCGGATTTGGAGAAAATAGCGGTATTAATCCCCACCAGTTCACCCATGGCATTAATTAAAGCGCCACCGGAATTACCCGGGTTAATGGCCGCGTCGGTCTGGATGTAATCTTCGTAAGTGTTCAGGCCCAGCTGGTTACGGCCGGTGGCCGACACAATACCCAGGGTAACGGTCTGGCCGACCCCAAAGGGGTTGCCGATGGCCAGCACCACATCGCCAATGCGCAGCCCGCCACTGGCCAGCTGAATCACCGGTAAATCGTCCAGCTGAATCTGCAATAAGGCCAGGTCAGATTCCGGGTCGGTGCCCACTACGCGGGCGTTGGCTTCGCGGCCATCGCGCAGCGCCACCACAATTTCATCGGCGCCGTGAATCACATGGTTATTGGTCAGCACATAACCCTCGGCGGCCATAATCACGCCGGAGCCGAGGCTCGACTGAATACGCTCATCCGGTTGTGGATTGGCACCAAAGAAGCGTTGAAACAAGGGGTCATCAAAAATCGGATGCCGTTCCCGGCGCACCAGGGTGCGGGTGTAAATATTCACTACCGCCGGCGCGGCTTGTTCGACCGCATCGGCATAGCTGACCGGGCCGGACATCGCTGCCGCCCCGGCGGCGGGTGAGGCGATTGACTCCCCGCTAACCGGATTCGTCTGCGGTGCTGCCACCCAGTGCGGTGCCCACAACAAAATGGCCAGCGCGGCAATGCAGCCAATCAGGGCCGGAATAACCAAAGAATGCAGGAACGAACTCAGCGGACGCATTTGCCGGAAAACCCCCATCACCATAAACTGCGCAAGAAAACGGCATAGTACCAGAACCGCCGCTAACCGACCTCACAGAGAACACCACTATGATCGAGCGCCGCACCCTGCTGAAGCATCTGGATACCATTTTGCAAACCGCTAAGTTCCGCGACTATTGCCCCAATGGTCTGCAGGTGGAAGGGCATGAACACATTGGCCATATCGTGACTGGTGTAACCGCCAGTCAGGCGCTGGTGGATGCCGCGATTGAACGGGGTGCTGACACCATTCTGGTGCATCACGGTTATTTCTGGAAAGGCGAAGACGAGCGCGTTACCGGTATTAAACGCGAACGTCTGAAAGCCTTGCTGGCCAACGACATCAATCTGATCGCCTACCATCTGCCCCTCGACAGCCACCCGGTGTATGGCAATAACGTGCAGCTGGCCGATGTGCTGAATCTGCAGATTGATGGGCCGTTAAGTGAAGAAGACCCAGGCATGCCTGGTTTGATCGGCCGTTTGCCGCACCCGATGACGGCGCGCGAATTCAGTGAGTTGCTGGGCGAGGCGCTGCAGCGCCAGCCGCTGCACATTGGTGAAGAAACCGATGTAATCGAAACCATCGGCTGGTGTACCGGTGCCGCTCAGGGGTATTTGCAGGCGGCGGTGAACGCCGGGGTCGATGCCTTTTTAACCGGCGAAATCAACGAGCCGGCGGTGCATTTAGCGCGCGAAACCGGCACCCATTTTTTCAGTGCCGGCCATCACGCCACCGAGCGCTATGGCGTGAAGG
>JAEWQT010000272.1 GCA_023399105.1 Pseudomonadota bacterium
CGCTTTGAACCGCGTTCAGCGCTGGTGGCTGATGACAACGGTCTGCGCGATCTGGTGCTGATCATCGACCGCGCGCCCAACTACCTGAAAGCCGACGGCTGGCTGTTGTTAGAACATGGCTGGCAGCAGGCCGAAGCGGTGTGTGGCCTGTTGCGGCAGCGTGGCTTTGTGGATGTGCAAACGCGCCACGATCTGGGCGGGCAACCACGCATTAGCGGTGGCCGCTGGCCGGCCCGGCAGATCGCCTGAAAAATGCCGTATGTGACAGTCTGGTGACTTAACATCTGCCAGAATTGGCAGATGATGTTCGTAGCCGGTGCTGCGGTTGGTCAGAGTCCTGGCCGTAGAATCAGGCATGGCCGCTGTTTTTCCTCTCTGGATTACTACTTTATTCCTATATGGTTATGAATGGCCCTGGTTTTGCTGTGTATGGTCTATAACGGATCTCAAACGGTAATAACAACAGCGAGGCAAATATGGCCAGAGTCATCATTATGGGCGCCGGTACCGGCGGCATGGCAGGGGCTTACGAAATCCGCGAAGCCTTAAGCAATCAGCACCAGGTCACGGTGATTAACGAGCGGGAAGATTTCCAGTTTGTGCCTTCCAACCCCTGGATTGCCGTAGGCTGGCGCGAGCGCCCGGAAATCAGCTTCCCCATTCGCCCGTATCTGGAAAAGAAAGGCATTGAATTTATTGCCTCTGCTGTTACCGAAATTGATCCGCACCATAACCAGCTGAGGCTGGCCAATGGCAACACCGAAGCCTATGACTATCTGGTCATCTGCACCGGCCCGAAACTGAACTTTGCCGCCGTGGAAGGCGCTGGCCCGCACGGCGGTTATACCCAGTCGGTATGCTCGCTGGACCATGCCGAAACCTGCCGCGATGATGTGAAAGCCCTGATTGCCGAACCCGGCCATGCCATTATCGGCGCCATGCCGGGCGCCTCCTGCTTTGGCCCCGCTTATGAATACGCCTTTATTCTGGATAAAGAACTGCGCAACAAAAAAGTGCGCGACCGCGTGCCCATGACCTACGTGACCAGTGAACCGTACATTGGTCATTTAGGCCTGGGCGGCGTGGGCGATTCCAAGTCCATGCTGGAAAGCGAATTGCGTAACCGCCACATCAAATGGATTACCAACGCCAAGGTCACCAAAGTGGGTGACGGGATCATGTATGTGGACGAGCTGAACGACGATGGCTCACTGAAAAAACAGCATGAATTACCGTTCAAACACTCCATGATGCTGCCGTCCTTTGCCGGTGTTGATCCGGTGGCCGCGGTGCCGGAGCTGGTGAACCCGAAAGGCTTTGTGAAAATTGATGAATTCCAGCGCAGCCCGGCGTTTAACAATATTTATTCGGCCGGTGTATGCGTGGCCATTCCGCCGGTGGAAGAAACCCCGGTGCCGACCGGCACGCCGAAAACCGGCTATATGATTGAATCCATGATGACCGCTATTGCCCACAACCTGGCCGCTGACCTGGATGGCAAAGGCCAGCCGGATGCGCGCGGCACCTGGAGCGCCATTTGTTTAGCCGATATGGGGGATACCGGCGCGGCCTTTGTGGCCATTCCACAGATTCCGCCGCGCAACGTCACCTGGTTCAAAAAAGGCAAATGGGTGCATCTGGCCAAAATCGCCTTCGAGAAGTATTTCATTCATAAAATGAAAACCGGTTCCAGCGAGCCGATTTATGAGAAATACACATTGAAGGCGCTGGGGATTAATCGTCTGAAGGACTGAGAAGAAAGCAACCCAACACACCCGCTATGGCGGGTGTGTTGGGTTTTGAAGGGGTTACTCTTCGCCGAACAGCGAACAGTCAATCATGTCGCACAGGCAGTGAATCACCAGCAGGTGCACTTCCTGAATGCGCGCCGTCACAAAAGCCGGAACGCGGATTTCCACGTCATCGGCAGTCAGCAACGAGGCCATGTGGCCGCCATCTTTACCGGTTAACGCCACCACGGTCATATCGCGTTCATGGGCGGCCTGAATGGCCTGCACCACGTTGGCAGAATTACCGCTGGTGGAAATGGCCAGCAACACATCGCCGGCGTTACCCAGGGCGCGGATCTGCTTGGAAAAAATTTCGTTGTAGCTGTAATCGTTGGCAATCGAGGTAACGGTGGACGAGTCCGTGGTTAACGCGATGGCCGGCAGGCTGGGGCGCTCACGTTCAAAGCGGTTCAGCAGTTCAGACGAGAAATGCTGCGCATCGCCGGCCGAGCCACCATTGCCACAGGTAAGAATTTTGCCGCCGTTCAGCAGGGTGTTCACCATAACGCTGCCGGCGCGTTCGATATAAGGAGGCAGCTCTTCAGCGGCCAGAGTTTTGGTTTCGATGCTGGCACCAAAATGGCCAATGATGCGATGTTGCACGTCGGAACTCCGTTACAGTAAGGCGGTTATCATAATGAAAGCGTGCCGGTCAGGCAAAAGCGTTCTGAATCCAGTCGAAGGTAATTGGTTCCCCGCTGCCGGACAACACATCAATACGGCAGAACGGCGGACGGTTGCCGAATTGCTGCTGTAAATAAAACTCGGCGGTGCGGCGTATTTTATTCTGCTTGGCGCGGGTAATGCTTTCGGCACCGCTGCCGTGGCCGCTGTCCTGGCGGTAGCGCACTTCCACAAACACCAGCACGTCGCCCTGCCACATAATCAGATCAATTTCACCGCCGCGCAGGGTGAAGTTGCGTTCTACCAGCGTCAGCCCCTGCTGGCTCAGCCAGTCTTCGGCCAGTTGTTCAATAGCATGGCCTTTGTGGCGGTGGCTTAAATTCGGATCAGAATAATCGACGGGCATCCGTGCCTCCGGCGGTATATAAAATCAGCGGTTGGCAATCCGTACCGGACGGCCATTTTCAAAGACGGTGCATTCGGTGCGGCGCACAATGCGGCGGCTGCTGTCCAGCATCAACGCGCCGGTGCTGCCGAATACCTGGCTGTGCGGCAACACTTCCAGCTGCTTCAGGCGCGGCAATAACCGGAACGCATCCACGCCCATGGCGTACAGGCGGGCATAGCTGCCCTGGCCGCCGGGAATGGCTTTCTCTACCGTTTCCTGCAAGCTGCCGGACTGCAGCAGCCAGGGCACATCGCAGAACTGAATGCCGTTCAGGTCGCGGTCACGGGCGCTGTTGGGTTCGCCGGTATACAGGTGTGAGGTGGCGTACACCGGCAGGTCGGCAGCAAAGTTAAACGCCAGCGTGGGTTTGATCTGTCGCGCCTGTTGCGGCAGCGCCACCATAAAAATCCAGTCGGCATCCTGACGGCGGCGCGGTTCAAATTCGGTGCTCTGGCGCAACAGACGACGCACCGCCTGATAGCGACGCTGGCTTTCATCCACATTCAGCAGGGCGCGGACATCCGGGTTGTAATCCTGGCGGTTGGGGTAATAGCGCTGCTCGCTGATATCACCCCCCAGTGCCAGCCAGCGTTCACTGAAGGCACGATAAATACGCTCGCCCCAGTTACCCTGCGGCACCAGCACCAGGGCCCGGCGCTTGCCATCGGCCCAGGCTTTTTCGGCAATTTGCACCGCTTCGTCTTCGGCCGCCAGACCATATTGATACAGGTTGGCGGGGCTGCTTTCGTTATCGGTGCGGTCGCCGTAATTCAGCGCCAGCGTCGGCAGTGGCAGGCTGTCGCGCTCCTGCAGATTCTGCACCTGCTGTTTGTTTACCGGGCCGACCAGCCACTCGGCGCCATCAAACTGAGCCTGGGCATAGGCCGCATTCACATCCTGCAGCTGCTGGCTGTCGTAAACACGCACTCTGGGAACGGCAAAGCCCTTGTTCAGTGACTCGTAATAGGCAGCCATAAAACCATCGCGGATGGCGTGGCCGGTTTTTTCCAGCGGGCCACTTAATGGCAGCAACAACGCCACCTGTTGCGGACGTTCATTGGCGATTTCCTGCAGCATGGCCAAGCCACCGGGCAGGCTGAGTGCGGCCGGATGACGGCTGTGCTGTTGCTGCCATTGGCTGACGGCGGCCACCTGTTCATCCAGCGTCAGGCGGGAATTGCGGGCGATGGCAGCCAGCTGCAGCCAGTGGCCGAACTGGGTATCCGGGCTGCGTTCGGCCCATTCCAGCAGCTCCGCTTCCGGCATCAGCATCAGGTTTTGCCAGATGCGTTCATGGTTGGTTTTAGCAGCGTCGCCACTGAGCAGCGGCGCCTGAAAATCGCGCTCGCGGGCAGCGGCCAGATACTGGCCGGTGGCTTCATACCAGCGCGCTTTTAACAGACTGGCCTGAATTTCCTGCGCGTTGCTGGCTTGCGGCAGCAGATCGTTCAGTTCGGTTAAGTAGGGCGCGCTGAGGTCTGGTTCCTGCTGGGCCAGATGCAGCTCGGCGGATAACAGCAGAAAATCAATACGTTCACGGGCGCTCAGGTTGCGTTCGCCCAGAGGTTGCAATTGCGCGGAGGCGTTGCCAAACTCGCCGGCATCCAGCGCGCGCCGGGCCTGTTGCAACAAACTGGCCGTACCTTGTTGGTCATCCGCTATCGTTGCTGCGGTATCCACCGGGCCGGGTTTGCTGGCGCAACCGCTGAGGGCGGCACAACCGGCCAGCAGCAACCATAATGACGCGCGCGCCATTCCGCTTAATCCAGATTCAGGTAACTTTTCCCGCATGACATCCGATTCCAGAACTCAGGCCGGCACGCTCTACATTGTGGCGACACCGATTGGTAATTTGTCCGACCTGACCGTAAGAGCCCAGCAGGTGCTGGCCAGTGTCGACGTGATTGCGTGCGAGGATACCAGACATACCAGCAAATTACTCCAGCACCTGGGGCTGCATAAGCCGCTGTTATCGGTGCATGAACACAACGAACGCGACCGTATTGAACAGGTGGCGCAATTGCTCCGCAAAGGGCAGAGCATGGCGCTGGTTTCCGATGCCGGCACGCCGCTGATTTCCGACCCCGGCTACCCGCTGGTACAGGGTTTGCGCCAGCTGGGCCTGCCGGTAACGCCTATTCCCGGTGTCAGCGCCATTATTACCGCCCTGAGTGCGGCGGGCTTACCCACCGACCGCTTTACCTTTGAAGGTTTCTTGCCGCACAAGGCCGGCAGCAAACGCGAAAAACTGGAAGCCCAGGCGCAGGAACCGCGCACCTTGGTTTACTACGAAGCCAAACACCGCATTCTGGAAACCCTGCAGATGATGGCCGAAGTATTCGGCCCCGAACGCCCGGCCTGCGTTGCCCGCGAACTGACCAAAACCTTTGAGACCTTTTACCACGGCACACTGCCCGACATTCTGGCGCAGATCAGCTCCGACGAAGACCAGCAAAAAGGCGAATTTGTGGTGATGATTGCCGGCAACCAAAACCCGGCCCCGAGCAGCGAAGTGGACAGCGATAAACTGTTCCGCTTATTGCTGGCGGAATTACCGCCGAAAAAAGCGGCGGCGGTGATTGCCGAGCTGACCGGCGAGAATAAAAAAGAGCTGTACCAGAAGGCGCTGGAGATACAGGGGAAGGCGTGATTTTTTAAGGGGGATAACCAGGTTAGTTTGAACTGGCATCCGTGCTGCCACTGCCAAGCTCTGACTCCCGTAACAGTTGGTTGCTGCGACGTACGGTCAGAATTTCAACCTGTTCTTTGATGCTGTAAATGACCCGATAAGTCCCAAATATCACTTCCCGGATGCGGCGGGCGCCGACCTCCGGCACGATGCGCCCACTTTCAGGAAAATCAGCCAGACGTTCTACGGTAGCAAACAGCTCATCGACCCATTGAGCAGCCGCCGCGGGATTATCCTGGGCAATGTATTCAGCGATATCTCCGACGCGCTCCAGCGCCAGTGGCGACCAGACAATTTTCATCGGGCCAGCTTACTTAGGATTCTGGATTTTGCGTCTTGATGGGCAATACCGGCGCCGCAGGTAATTTGCTCTTCGGCTTTATAAATATCTTCCAAAAGCTCCAGGCGCTCTTGCATCTTTTCGTATTCCTGGACATCCACCAACACGGCGACACCGCGCCCTCTTTGTGTCAGCACCATGGGCCGGCGGGTTTCATGAATCTGTTTTACAAATGAGGCTACGCCGGCTCTGAACTCAGAAAGAGGGCGAATATCTTCATCCAGATGAACTCGTGACATACTAGTTACCTGTGTACGTTTGCTTGTACTTTTAAGGGTACGTCAGAGGCCATAAGAGGGCAAGACAAAAAAGGGGCTGATGTATTGATCAAAAGCAGATAGAAACGACTGTTCAATGGAGCTTGTTCTGAGGTGTTTTTTCACTTAGGGGCGAAGCTGATCCGCTGCGCCCTGAGTCAGTGAGTGAAAAATTAGTTCAGCAGGTGCAGTCGTTTGTCTGTGAACACACAGATCACCCCGGAATTGTTATAAATGATCTCGTGGTTAAAATTACAATATGTGCCAGCAGCACCCAGTGGTATCTGTTCACTGCCCCAGCGGCTTGGCTTAAACCAAGACAATTCCCCAGCCTTACATTTTTTTGC
>JAEWQT010000311.1 GCA_023399105.1 Pseudomonadota bacterium
TGTACGAAAAACTGGCCGGCATGACCGGTACTGCAGATACCGAAGCCTTTGAATTTCACCAGATTTATGGTCTGGATGTGGTGGTTATTCCGACCAACAAAGAAGTGCGCCGGATTGATTACAACGATGTTATTTACGCCACCCAGAAAGAAAAATACGACGCCGTTATCGAAGAAATCCGCACCGTGACCGCCGCTGGCCGGCCGGTGTTGGTCGGTACTGCGTCGATCGAGTCTTCTGAATACGTATCGGCGTTACTCAGCAAAGCCAAGGTCGCGCACAATGTGCTGAACGCCAAAGAAAACGCCCGTGAAGCGCAGATTATTGCCGAAGCCGGCCGTCCCGGCGCCGTGACCATTGCCACCAACATGGCCGGTCGTGGTACCGATATTATGCTGGGCGGTAACTGGGAAGCCGAAGTCGCGGCATTGGAAAACCCCAGCGAAGCACAGATTGCGGCGATTAAAGCCGATTGGCAGAAGCGCCACGATGCTGTGCTGGCAGCCGGTGGTCTGCACATTATCGGTACCGAACGGCATGAATCCCGTCGTATTGATAACCAGCTGCGCGGCCGTGCCGGCCGTCAGGGCGATGCCGGTTCCACCCGCTTCTTCCTGTCACTGGAAGACAACCTGATGCGTATTTTCATGTCTGAGCGTATGCGCAGCATGATGCAGGCGCTGGGCATGAAAGACGGTGAATCCATTGAGCATAAGATGGTGACCAACGCGGTTGAAAAAGCGCAGCGTAAAGTGGAAGGTCGTAACTTCGATATCCGTAAACAGCTGCTGGAATACGACGACGTGGCCAACGATCAGCGCCGGGTGGTGTACAACCAGCGCAATGACCTGATGGCCATGGACAATATCGGTGAGATCATCACCAATATTCGCCAGGACGTGGTTGCAGAAACCATCAGCCAGTTTATTGCCCCGCAGAGTCTGGAAGAACAGTGGGATATTGAAGGTCTGGAAGCGGCCCTGAAAGAGCAGTTTGATATCGAATTGCCAGTGCGCCAGTGGCTGGATACCGAAGAAAAACTGTACGAAGAAACCCTGCGCGAACGCATTCTGCAGGCGATTCAGGCTGCTTATGATGCAAAAGCCGAGCAGGCCGGTGTGGCCGTGCTGCATCAGTTTGAAAAACAGGTGATGCTGCAGGTGCTGGATAACCTCTGGAAAGAACACCTGGCCACCATGGATTACCTGCGTCAGGGCATCCATCTGCGTGGTTATGGTCAGAAAAACCCGAAACAGGAATATAAGCGCGAGTCGTTCTACCTGTTTGAGCAGTTACTGAAGAACATCAAGCACGACACCATCCGCATTCTGTCGCACGTAAAAGTCCGTCAGGAAGAAGAAGTGCAGCGGCTGGAAGAAGAACGCCGGGCGGCCGCCGCCGCCCTGGCTGAGCGGGCAAAATATCAGCATGAAGAGGCAGAATCCCTGACCGGTTACGGTCCGCAGGAAGAAGAAGCGCCGGCGGCGCAGCCTTTCGTGCGCGATGAAAAGAAAGTCGGCCGCAATGACCCCTGTCCATGCGGTTCCGGTAAAAAGTACAAACATTGTCACGGCACATTGTCGTAAGGCGTCAGCACAAAATGGCAGTTAATTTCACAGTATTTGAACAGTTCAAAGCGGTTGATGGTATTCGTCTGGGCGTGGCTCAGGCGCATGTGCGTTATGCCAACCGCGATGACATGGTTGTTATTGAGCTGGCCGAGGGCAGCTCGGTGGCCGGGGTGTTCACCACCAACGCCTTTTGTGCGGCGCCGGTGCACATCAGCAAAGCGCATCTGCAACAAACTGCACCGCGTTACCTGCTGATCAACACCGGTAACGCCAATGCCGGTACCGGCAAAGCCGGTTTTGCCAATGCCACCCGCAGCTGTGAGTTGCTGGCTCAGGCCACTGGTGTGAAAGCTGAGGAAGTACTGCCATTTTCCACCGGTGTGATCGGTGAGCCGCTGAATATGCCGGCCTTTGAACGCGGTATACCGGCGGCGCTGGACAATCTGAGTGCCGATAACTGGGCCCGGGCTGCCAAGGGCATCATGACCACCGATACCCTGCCGAAGGGATACAGCACCCAGTTTGAGGTGAACGGCAAAACCGTCACCATCACCGGTATTTCCAAAGGTGCCGGTATGATTATGCCGAACATGGCCACTATGCTGGGCTTTATCGGCACGGATGCGGGCATTGCTCCGGCGCTGCTGCAATCCTGGTGTAAAGAGCTGGCCGATTGTTCGTTCAACCGCATTACCATTGACGGTGATACCTCCACCAACGATTCCTGCATGCTGATGGCCACCGGCCGCAGCGGCGTGCAGATCAACGATGTGGCCAGCCCGGAAGCGCAGCTGGTGTTCAGCAAACTGAAAGAAGCCTTCCAGATTCTGGCACAGGCGATCGTACGCGATGGCGAAGGGGCCACCAAGTTCGTCACCATCGAAGTGGGCGGAGCTGCCAGTCAGAAAGAAGCGCTGGACGTGGCTTATACCGTGGCGCATTCACCGCTGGTAAAAACCGCGATGTTCGCTTCCGATGCCAACTGGGGCCGTATTCTGGCCGCGGTTGGTCGCAGTGGCGTACAGAACTTCGATCTGGATAAAGTGCAGATCTATCTGGACGACGTACAGATTGTTGAAAATGGTGGCCGTCGTGAAGCCTATACCGAAGCGGACGGCGCGGCGGTGTTTGCCCGCACCGAATTCCGTGTCCGTATTGAGCTGGGTCGTGGCGATGCCCGCGAAGAACTCTGGACCTGCGACTTCTCGCACGATTACGTCACCATTAACGCCAATTACCGTTCCTGATGAAAACCGTGCACGTTGCCGTGGCGGTCGTGGTCGTTAATGACCACGACATCCTCATTGCCCGCCGCCCGGATGATAAACATCAGGGCGGGTTATGGGAGTTTCCCGGCGGTAAAGTTGAGGTCGGTGAAACCGTGCCGGCGGCTCTGGTGCGCGAACTGGATGAAGAGGTGGCTCTGAGCGTGCGGCCGGAACAGATGGCACCGTTGCTGCAGATTCCGTTTCAATACCCAGATAAAAGCGTGTTGCTGGATGTGTACTGGGTGGAGGCGGATATGAATGCGGCGCTGCTGGCGCACGGCGCTGAAGGCCAGGAAGTGCGCTGGGTACCCTTTATGCGGTTGCCGGAGTTCGGGTTCCCGGCGGCCAATCAGGCCATCGTGCAGGCTATTTTGCAGCGTCTCGGCTGATTCGCTGCCATCCTTCAGTTAAAAAAATTCATAAAGGGCCACAACATCAGGCCCAGAATCAAGGCGATGGCGACCGCCACAGCGACAAAATCCACCGGTCGTTCGCGGAAGCGTTGCCAGATTCCCGGAATGTCGCCGCTGTGCAGGCGCTGCTGAAATTCTTCCTGCAGCCGCGAACTCCGTTGCTGTTGGTAATCCTCAATCAGCGCCCGGGCGTGCCCGAAGTCAGCATCGTTGCGCAACCAGATAGCGGCCAGGGAGATACGCCAGCGACCGGCATCGGTTTCGTAGGTGTCAAAACCCGCTTCATCCAGCAGTTGCCGTACTTCATTGGCTTCATCGTCGCTGACGCCATTCAGGCGAAATAATAATTTGGCCATAACTCAGTGGTGCTCCGTTACGGAGAGCTGCCGGCGTCGCCAACCGGCCAGGCTCAGAATCGACAGGCTCAGCAGCGCCAGTGGCCACAGGCCCAGTTGCATATAAGGCGTGCTGCCGTGGCGCATTTCAGCACGGCCGTTAAGGGTACCGCGCTGTTCATAAGGCAGGCGTTGCAGCAGCCGCCCTTTGTGATCGACTAAGGCGGTAATGCCGGTATTGGTCGCACGCAGCAACCAGCGGCCGGTTTCCAGAGCGCGCATCTGCGCCAGCGCCATGTGTTGTTTGGGGCCCAGGGAGTCGCCGAACCAGGCATCGTTGCTGACGGTCACCAGAAAATCCGCCTGCTGTGCCATACGGCTGACCAGTTGCGGATACGCAATTTCGTAACAGATAAAGGGTGCCACCAAAAAGGTGTCTTCACCCTTAGCGGCTTTCAGCAGTGGCTGGTCGGCCGGGCCATGGCGGAAGCTGGACATATCCAGATCGAAGAACGGAATCAGCCCCCGGATCTGTTGTTCAAAGGGGACAAACTCACCAAAGGGCACCAGCTGTTGCTTATGGTAAATGCCTTCGCCGGCACCGAAGGCCACGATGCTGTTGTGAAATTCACCGGCCAGCTCATGTCCGCGCGGGTAACGGTAGGCAATGCCGGTGATGACCGTGGTGTTATGTTCCAGGGCTTCGGCGGCGATTTCATTCATGGCCGGGCGAAACTGGTCCAGCAGTTTGGTGACGGCGGTTTCCGGCCACAGAATCAGATTGCTGTCCCAGTGCTGGCTGGTCTGGTCGTAATAGATGCCGATGGTGGGGTCCATCATTTCCGGCCGCCATTTCAGGTGTTGTGGAATATTGCCCTGTACCGCACTGACGTTGAGGGATCCGGTGATTTCTGTCCACTCCAGCGGTTGCAGCAGTGCTCCGGCCGGCCATACCAGTAACCCGGCCAGCAGGGCGTAACGGCGGCGTTGCCAGACTTCAAAGCACAGGCTGACGCTCAGTAACAGCAGGAAGGAGATACCATAGCTGCCGATGATGGGTGCCCAGCCCGCCAGCCAGCTGTGCAGGTGGGCATCGCCAGCGAACAGCCAGGGGAAGCCGGTGAGGAAATTACCGCGTAACCATTCATACAAAAACCAGCAGACCGGCAGCGTCAGCCAGGCCAGTGTCTGGCCAAACAGGCGCTGGCGCAGGGCAAAGACCAGCGCCGGAAAAATGGCCAGAAAGCCGGCAAACAAGGCCACCATTAAAATGGCCAGCGGCGCGGGTGTGCCACCAAAGCGATGAATACTGACGTAAATCCAGGACACGCCCACAGCAAACTTAGCGAAGCTGAACAACCAGGTATAAATGAAGGCCTGGCGCGGCGTGTGGCTGTGCTGCAAAGCGTACACCAGCACAGCAAGGCTCAGTAACCCCAGCGGCCACCAGAAGAAAGGCGCCAGCGCCAGCGGAAACAACGCACCGGCAAGCAGTAACAACAGGGGAATCAGCCAGCGTGGCATGGAACTTTCCTTGCAACAGGTCATAAAAGAAGGGCACACCGATTGGTGTGCCCATGGGTCAGATTTCCTGGCGGGTCACTTCCAGCAGGTTGATCTGCCGGCTGGTACCGTTCACCACCTTAAACTGCCACTGATCAATGCGGATGCTTTCATTGCATTCCGGTACCCGGCCGAAATGATGAATCACAATACCACCGACGGTATCAAAATCATCTTCCGGCAGACGGGTGTGAAAGTGTTCATTGAAGTCTTCCACCGGCGTCAGGGCTTTCACCATAATGGCGCCGTCTTCCATCACCTTGATGTTGCCGTCTTCGTCGTGCTCATCGTGCTCATCTTCGATGTCGCCGACAATCTGCTCGAGCACATCTTCAATGGTTACCAGACCGGCGGCGCCACCGAATTCATCGACCACCACCGCCATGTGGTTACGGGTAGCACGGAATTCACGCAGCAGCACGTTCAGACGTTTGCTTTCCGGCACAAAGGTCGTGGGGCGCAGAATATCTTTCAGTACAAATGAGTCCCGCTGACCATTCAGAATCAGCGGTAACAGATCTTTGGCCAACAAAACGCCCAGCACTTCATTCTGGCCTTCGCCCAGCACCGGAAAGCGCGAATGCGCCGACTCGATGATGCGGGGCAAAAATTCCTGGATGGGGTCATTAATGCCGATGGAGACCATTTGCGAACGCGGCACCATGATGTCGCGCACCTGCATTTCCGACACCTGTAACGCACCTTCAAGGATGGTCAGGGTGTCGCTGTCGACAATGCTGCGCTCGGCAGCCTCGCGCACAATGTCTTTAATGTCCTGACGGCTTTGCGGGTCGTCGGAAAACAGGTCAGTAAACTTTTCCAGCCAACTTCGTGGCTGGCTTGTTCGGTCGTCGCTCATGATGCCTCATCATCGGAGTAAGGGTCAGAAAACCCCAGTGCGGCCATAATCTGCCGCTCCAGGTTTTCCATGGTTTCTGCTTCGTCGTCCTTTATATGGTCGTACCCCAGCAAATGCAAGCAGCCGTGTACCACCATGTGGGCCCAATGGGCCTGTGGGGTTTTGCCTTGTTCGCTGGCTTCCGCCTGTACCACCGGGGCGCAGATGATCAGGTCGCCGAGCAGCTCAATCGGAACTTCCGGCGGTGCTTCAAAGGGAAAAGACAGCACATTGGTGGGTTTGTCTTTGCCACGGTATTCGCTGTTCAGTTCCTGGCTTTCGTCGTTATGCACTAAGCGAATAGTCAGCTCAGGTTCAGTAAACTCCGTACGCTCCTGCAGAGCGGCGGTCGCCCAATGCTGCAGTTCATCATCCGTGGGCAGATAAGCGGCCCAGCCTTCCAGCTCGTCGGCAATCTGCACGTCCAGCAAAAGGTTCATGCGTTGTCTCCGGCGTCGCGGGCGGCGCGTTGTTCGGCTTTGCGCTGGTCGTCCTGCTCTTCAAAGCGGTCGTAGGCATCGACGATGCGTTGCACCAGCGGGTGGCGGACCACGTCGGCATTGGTGAAACGGGTGATGCCGATGCCGGGCACACCATTCAGCACTTCCAGACCGTGTTTCAGGCCGGAATAGACCCCGCGGGGTAAGTCCACCTGGGTAACATCGCCGGTAATCACGGCTTTGGAGCCAAAACCCACCCGGGTCAGGAACATTTTCATCTGCTCTTTGGTGGTGTTCTGCGATTCATCCAGAATCACAAAGGAATGGCTCAGGGTGCGGCCACGCATATAGGCCAGCGGCGCAATTTCAATCATATTGCGTTCGATGTAACGCGCCACTTTTTCAAAGCCGAGCATTTCATACAGGGCGTCGTACAGCGGGCGCAGGTAGGGGTCAATTTTCTGCGCCAGATCACCGGGCAGGAAGCCGAGTTTTTCGCCGGCTTCTACCGCCGGGCGTACCAGCAGAATGCGTTTTACTTCATCACGCTGCAGGGCTTCTACCGCTGCGGCGACGGCCAGAAAGGTTTTGCCGGTACCGGCCGGGCCAACGCCAAAGTTGATATCAAATTCGCGCACGCGCTGCAGGTATTCCAGCTGGTGCGGACCGCGCGGCTTAATAACGGCCTGCGGCGTTTTGATGATATGGCTGTCGTAATCGTTTTTCTTGCGGCCGCTGCTTTCTTCGGCGCCATCTTCCTGCAAAAACAGATGAATCAGATCCGGGGTAATCAGGGTGCCGTTAGCGGTTTCGGCATACAGACGCTGAATCAGCCGGGCCGCGCGTTGCGCCAGTTTCAGTTTGCCTTCCAGGGTGAACTGGCCGCCGCGGTTATATACCGTTAAACCAAAGTTATCGGCAATCTGTTCGATATGGCTGTCGAAATGGCCACACAGGTTGGCCAGGCGGCCGGCGTCATCCGGTTCCAGCGTAAAGCTGATGCTGTGTTGGGTGGGGCTGGCGGGCTTGGCCGCGTTGGTCTGAAGGTCGTCGGCAGGCAAGATAGGATCGGTCAAAGAGTCTTTTCTCCGGGGCCGCACCAGCGGCCCGATGGTTTAAGGATGATCAGTAAGCGGATTCAGGATTCAGAACCATACCACGCAGGCTGTTCGGGTAGGCGTCTTCGATACGCACTTTCACAAATTTACCGATCAGGCTGTGGTCGTGGTGGCGGAAGTTCACCACGCGGTTGTTTTCGGTACGGCCGGCCAGTTCGCCCGGGTCTTTTTTCGAGACGCCGGTTACCAGAATGGTCTCTTCACGGCCCACCATGCGGCGGCTGATCTGCATGGCTTGCTGCACGATACGGGTTTGCAGAATCTGCAGGCGCTGCTTTTT
>JAEWQT010000329.1 GCA_023399105.1 Pseudomonadota bacterium
TCTGAATAGCCGAATACATCTGCGCAATTTTGTCTTCACGGATCAGGTTACGGATGGCCGGTGTGCCCACCATAATTTCGTGGGCCGCCACCCGGCCGCCACCGTTTTTCTTCAGCAGGGTCTGGGATATAACCCCCTGCAACGACTCCGACAACATGGAGCGAACCATGGATTTTTCTTCCGCCGGAAATACGTCGACGATACGGTCGATGGTTTTCGCCGCCGAGCTGGTGTGCAGCGTACCAAACACAATGTGGCCGGTTTCCGCGGCGGTCAGTGCCAGACGAATGGTTTCCAGGTCCCGCATCTCACCCACCAGAATCACATCCGGGTCTTCCCGCAGCGCCGAGCGCAGAGCTTCGTTAAAACCTAAGGTGTCACGGTGAACTTCCCGCTGGTTGACCAGGGATTTTTTCGATTCGTGTACGAATTCGATCGGGTCTTCCACGGTCAGAATATGGTCGTACTTATTTTCGTTGATGTAGTCGATCATGGCCGCCAGGGTGGTGGATTTACCCGAACCGGTCGGCCCGGTCACCAGCACAATACCGCGCGGAATACGGGCCAGATCTTTAAACACCTGGCCCATGCCCAGCTGATCCATGGTCAGCACTTTGGACGGAATGGTCCGGAATACCGCACCGGCACCACGGTTGTGGTTAAAGGCGTTAACCCGGAAACGCGCCACCCCCGGCACTTCGAACGAGAAGTCAGTCTCAAGGAATTCTTCGAAATCCTTACGCTGCTTATCGTTCATAATGTCGTACACCAGGCTATGAACTTCCTTATGCCCCAGTGCCGGCAGGTTAATACGGCGCACATCGCCGTCGACGCGGATCATCGGCGGTAAGCCCGCCGACAGATGCAGGTCGGATGCGCCTTGTTTGGCACTGAACGCCAGCAGTTCGGTAATATCCATAGCCACTCCTTATGGACCAGAGGTTTTTATTCAGTAACGGCCGCAATCAGCGCGGACGGGGTGCAGTCAGCAACAGGCTTCTATACTATCAGCATCGCCGGCCGTCATTATTGAAACCGGTCAAAGTCAGATCACTCTGGGCTGTACGCACCAGATATTAGTGGACTCGATGAACGACAAGCAACGACGTTTATGCAGCAGAGCCAGACCTTAGCCATGCCAAGCACCGAACAGAACTATCAGGCTGTGCAGCAACGATTGCAACAAGCCTGCCGCAACCATCAGCGCGACCCCGCCAGTGTAAGCCTGCTGGCGGTCAGTAAAACCAAACCCGCCGCTCAGGTAGAGGCCGTCTACCGGCTGGGCCAGCGCGCTTTTGGTGAAAATTATGTACAGGACGGTCTGGAAAAAATTACTGCGCTGGCGCATCTGAGCGATATTGAATGGCATTTTATCGGCCCGCTGCAATCCAATAAATCGCGCCTGGTGGCCGGGCATTTTCACTGGGTGGAAACCGTCGACCGCGACAAAATTGCCCGTCGCCTCAGCGAGCAACGCCCGGATACCATGCCGGATCTGAACATTCTGGTGCAGGTCAATATCAGCCGTGAAGCGCAGAAGGCCGGGGTACTGCCGGAACAGGCACTGGACTTCGCCCGCACCGTGGCGGCTTTGCCGCGGCTGCAACTGCGTGGCTTAATGTGCATTGCCGAAGCCGAAGCCGACCAGGCCGTGCTGGCCGACCAGTTTGCCCGAATGCGGACTCTGTACGAACAACTGCAGCAGGAATTTCCGCTCGTCGATACGTTGTCGATGGGCATGTCGGCCGATCTGGAGCTGGCCATCGCCTGCGGCAGCACTGAAATCCGTATTGGTACCGATATTTTCGGCGCCCGGGACTACCCGGACGCCCCGCATTAACCGCACCGGACCTCACCGGCGCGCAGCAACAGGAACCCAACCATGACCCAGATTGCATTTATCGGCGGTGGCAACATGGCCACCAGCATCATCGGCGGCCTGATCCGTCAGGGCGACACTAAAGCCAGCCTCATTCATGTGGCCGATCCCAACGCCGGCCAGCGCCAGGCACTGCAAAAAGACTTTGGCGTACAGGTGCACGAAGATAACCAGGAGGCCATCGCCAAGGCCGACGTGGTCATCATGGCGGTGAAACCGCAAGTGATGAAAACCGTGCTGGAAACGCTGCAGGCCACCCTCAGCAAACGTCAGCCGTTATTAATTTCCATCGCCGCCGGCATCAATGTTGCCAGCCTGCAAAGCTGGAGTGGCTGCAAGGCCGTGGTGCGCTGCATGCCCAATACACCAGCCTTGCTCAGCCTTGGCGCCACCGGCCTGTTCGGCAGCAAAGAGGTGAGCATTGACCAGCGCAATATGGCTGATGCTTTGTTGCGTGCCGTCGGCCTGACCGTGTGGGTGAAAACCGAAGCCGAAATCGACGCCGTAACCGCCGTCTCGGGCAGTGGCCCGGCGTATTTCTTCCTGCTCATGGAAGCCATGATCGAAGCCGGCCAGCAACTGGGCTTAAGCGAGCAAACCGCCACCAAACTGACCCTGCAAACCGCGCTGGGGGCCGGCCAGATGGCCTTAAACAGCGACGTTGGCCCGGCCGAACTGCGCCGCCGCGTCACCTCGCCGGGTGGCACTACGGAGCAAGCCATTGGTCGTTTTGAAGACGCCGGTCTGCGCCAGATTGTGGCGGCGGCATTAAAAGCTGCCAGCGATCGTGCCGCTGAACTCAGCCGCCAGCTGGCCGACTGACATTATTTAACCCAGAGCCTCTGGAAATCTGCCCGTTCTGCCTTTATGTTCAGGCAAAACGGGCCAGCCCTATCTGAACTGCTGTGGAGAACTCATGTCACCCCTCGCCGATTTGATAAATACCATCGGAAGTCTGGCGTTACTGATTGTGCTGCTGCGCTTTCTGCTGCAGCTGGTACGCGCTGATTTTTACAACCCCATTTCGCAGATGATCGTCAAACTCACCAACCCGCTGCTGACGCCGCTGCGCCGGGTTATTCCGGGTTTCGGTGGTCTGGACATTGCCTCGCTGCTGCTGGCCTACGGCATCCAGATTGTCACCATGGCGCTGATTCTGCTGGTCGCCGGCATGGGCAAGGACATTCCCTGGGCCAACCTGCTGGTGTGGGCACCGCTGGGGCTGTTCGGACTGCTGCTGAAAATCTATTTCTGGGGCCTGATCATTACCGTGATCGCTTCCTGGATTGCCCCCAACTCCTACAATCCGGCACTGATTCTGATTAACCAGATTCTGGAGCCCGTGGTGCGCCCGATCCGCGCCAAAATGCCTGACCTGGGCGGCATCGACTTATCCCCCATCGTCGTGTTCCTGTTAATTCAGGTGCTGGAAATCATCGTTATCGGCCCGCTGGCACAAATGCTGGCGGTACCGCGCGGGCTGATGTTTGGCCTGTGAGCACGCACTACCAGTGGGCAGACGGGGATTTACTCCTTGTCTGCCACCTGCAACCCAATGCCTCGCGCAGTGAATTTGCCGGCTTACACGGCGACGCCCTGAAAATCCGCATTCAGGCGCCGCCGGTGGAAGGCAAAGCCAACACCGAACTGGTGACGTTTCTGGCCAAAGCCTTTGGCGTGGGCAAGCGCGACATCGACATCATCAGCGGGGAGCTGAACCGCCATAAGCGGGTGCGGATTGCTGCTCCGGCGAAGCTGCCGGACGAGGCGCTGGTCAGCCCGGTGGGCTGATACGGCCTCCGGCCGTTGGCAGCTGTTTAAGCTGCCGCTGCGCGCTGGCCCTGCCTAATGTATGCCAGCCTTTCAGGCTGGTACGGCC
>JAEWQT010000345.1 GCA_023399105.1 Pseudomonadota bacterium
TTCCATATTGAACTGGACGGCGGCGGCGGCGACCTGCATTTAACCTTCCCATATTCCATGATCGAACCCATCCGTGAAGTGCTGGATGCCGGTGTACAAAGCGACGTGGATGACGTGGATGAGCGCTGGCAGCAGTCGCTGCGTGAAGACATTATGGACGCCCGCGTACCGGTACACGGGACGCTGGTGGAACGCGACATGTCTCTGCGTGAAGTGGCAGCATTAAAAGCCGGCGATATCATTCCGGTCGATCTGCCGGAGGAATTTATTCTGCAGGCCAATGGGGTGCCGGTGTTCCGCGGCAAAATGGGTATTTCCAATGAAAATCTGGCGGTGAAAATCATCGACCAGATGAAGCACAGAAGACGCTGAGGAGTCGGTCATGGCGAACGAAAATGATGAGCTGAACGCACAGGAAAACAGCGGTATTGATGCTGATGCACTGGCGGATGAAGTGGCTGCCGGCAGCGATGACGAAGCGCTGGCCGATGAATGGGCCGCGGCGATGGCCGAGGCTGGTGAAGGCGAAGATGAAGCCGATAGCCCGGCCGGGGTAAAAAACATGCCGCTGGACGAGTTGCACGATGACGGCAAACCCATCAGCCAGGATTACAACGGCCCCGAGCTGGATGTGATTCTGGATATTCCGGTGCGTATTTCCATGGAAGTAGGCGCCACCCAGATTCCGATCCGTAACCTGCTGCAGCTTAACCAGGGTTCGGTGGTGGAGCTGGATCGTCTGGCCGGTGAACCGCTGGATGTGATGGTCAACGGCACCCTGATCGCTCACGGCGAGGTGGTGATGGTGAACGATAAATTCGGTATTCGTTTAACCGACGTGGTGAGCCAGAGTGAACGTATTCAGCGCCTGCGCTAATGGCCTGATCGGTGTGGCCGGCTTGTGCCTGCCAATGCTGCTGTGGGCCGAAGAGAAAAAACTGACCCCGCCCGACCCTTTGGCGTCGGGTGGCCGGGTGTTTATTTTTCTGCTGCTGATTATCGCCCTGATTGTGGTGCTGGCCTGGCTGGTGCACAAAACCCGTGTGCTCGGTGGCTTACCGGGCACTGCGGGTAAGGCGCAGTCGTTACGACTGGTGGCGACCCTGCCGCTGGGTATGAAAGAAAAAATTGCGGTGGTACAGGCCGGGGAAAAACAGCTGGTGGTAGGAATTACTGCCCGGCAAATTACCCTGCTGACCGAGCTGGATGAGCCCTTGCCGGAATCTCAGGCGGCCGCCGTGTCCTTTTCCGATTTATTAAAAAAAGCGATACGTTCATGATGCGATACGGCTGGGCTGGTTTGTTCCTGTTGCTGACCCTGATATTGCCGTTACCGGCACTGGCGGCTGACCCGGTCGCCGCCAGCCCGTCGTTTCCCGGTATTCCGGCCGTAACCTATAAGGCCACCGACAGCGGCGGGGAGTACACCGTCAGCATTCAGATTCTGGCCATTATGACGGTGCTGAGCATTCTGCCGTCGTTGCTGATTATGATGACCTCTTTCACCCGTATTATTGTGGTGATGGCGATTCTGCGTCAGGCCATTGGTTTGCAACAAACCCCGTCCAATCAGATTTTATTAGGCCTGGCGTTGTTTTTAACCATGTTTATTATGATGCCGGTATTCCGCGTGATTAACGCCGATGCCCTGCAGCCCTATCTGGCCGAAACCATTACACCGATGGAAGCGGTGGAGCGGGCCGTGGTGCCTGTGCATCAGTTTATGCTGGCGCAAACCCGCGAAAATGACCTGCAATTGTTTGTGCGCCTGAGCGGCCGTGATGACATCGCCAGCCCCGATGCCACGCCCTTGCATATTCTGATTCCGGCTTTTATTACCAGCGAGCTGAAAACCGCTTTCCAGATCGGTTTCCTGATTTTTATTCCGTTCTTAATTATCGATCTGGTGGTGGCCAGTATTCTGATGGCCATGGGTATGATGATGCTGTCGCCCATTATTATTTCGCTGCCATTTAAAATAATGCTGTTTGTGCTGATTGATGGCTGGGCCCTGATTATGGGTACGCTGGCCAGCAGTTTTGGCACGCTTTAGCGAGGTGCGCCATGACTCCGGCGGAAATCGGTGATCTGTTTAATCACGCCATGTATCTGGTGTTGCTGATTGTGGTGGTGATTATTGTCCCCAGCCTGATTGTGGGGCTGGTGGTCAGTACCTTTCAGGCCGCCACCCAGATTAACGAACAGACACTGAGCTTTTTGCCACGTCTGGTGGTTACCTTACTGGCCATTCTGATGTTCGGCCCCTGGGCGGTGGGCGCGGTGCTGGATTACACCCGCGACCTGTATATGAACATTCCCTTCATCATCGGCTGACCTGTGTTTGAAATAGAGGCGCTGGAAGTCAGCCACTGGGTCAGTCGCTATATGTACCCCTTTGCCCGCATCAGCGGCTTGCTGATGGTGATGCCGCTGCTCGGTACCCGGATGGTCACCGCGCGGGTGCGGCTGTTGCTGGCGGTGACCATTACTTTAGTCATTGTGCCGGTATTGCCGCCGCTGCCGGCGGTGGATGCGCTGTCGGTGGCCTCGCTGGTGATTATTCTGCAGCAATTACTCATCGGCATTGCGCTGGGTTTTGTGATTGAACTGGTGACGCAGGTTTTTGTGATTGCCGGTCAGTTAATTGCCATGCAAACCGGCCTGGGCATTGCCACCACCGTTGATCCATCGCAGGGTGCGTCGGTGGTGGTGGTCAGCCAATGGTTGTTGTTTCTGGTCAGTCTGGTGTTTTTATCGCTCAACGGCCATCTGGTGATGATCGAAATTCTGGTCGACAGTTTCCGCACACTGCCGGTCGGCTTTACCGGCTTCAGCGCCGAACAGTTTGGCCTGATGGTGACCTGGAGCGGTTGGATGTTTGCCGCTGCCGTGGTGATTGCCATTCCCGCTATGACCGCACTGTTGATTGTAAACCTCGCCTTTGGCGTCATGACCCGCGCCGCGCCACAACTGAATATCTTTGCCCTGGGTTTTCCGGTCACCATGATTGTCGGGTTATTAATTTTGTCGCTCAGTCTGGGCGAAGTGGCACAAAGTTTTCAGGGCTATATGGACACCCTGTTTGAATTCATCAAAAAATTGACGGAGATGTCCTGATATGGCTGAGCAGGATAGCAGTCAGGAAAAAACCGAAGAACCCACGGCGCGAAGGTTAGAGAAATCCCGCGAAGAAGGGCAGGTGCCGCGCTCGAAAGAACTGAACACCACCATGGTGTTGTTGTTTGGCGCACTCGGGTTGCTGGCGTTCGGCCCGTGGATGGCCGAGCACGTGACCGCCATTGCCAAACTGGGTTTTTCTTTTGACCGTGACGCCGCTTTTGATACCGCGCAGATGTTCCGCCATTTGGGCGCATCGGCCTGGGAAGCCACCATTGCCCTGACACCCTGGTTAATCATTGTGCTGCTGGCGGCTTTTTTTGGCCCGATTGGGGTGGGTGGCTGGTTATTATCCGGCAAAGCCATTATGCCGAAATTTGACCGTCTGAATCCGCTCAGTGGTCTGAAGCGGATGTTTTCCATGAATTCGCTGGTGGAGCTGATTAAATCCTGGGCCAAAGTGCTGGTGGTGGGGCTGGTGGCCTGGCTGGTGCTGGGCTTGTATTTCGACGATGCCATGCAGTTAAAACGCATGGCCACCGAAGCGGCGATTGCCGGTGCCATTGATATTATTTTATGGAGCGTCATTTTTCTGTGCGCCTCCACCATCGTCATCGCGGTGGCGGATGTGCCCTGGCAGATCTATAGCCATACCAAAAAACTGCGGATGACCATGCAGGAAATCAAGGACGAATTTAAAGAAAGCGAAGGTAAGCCGGAAGTTAAAAGCAAAATCCGTCAGCTGCAGCGCGAGATGTCACAGCGCCGCATGATGGCCGATGTACCCACCGCCGATGTGGTGATTACCAACCCAACCCACTTTGCCGTGGCGCTGAAATACGATTCGGCCGGCATGAGTGCGCCGGTGATGGTGGCCAAAGGCAGTGACGAAGTGGCGATGAAAATCCGTGAAATTGCCAAAGAACACAACGTCCCGCAGATGCAGGCACCGCCGCTGGCGCGGGCCTTGTACACTCACGGTAAAATCGGCGACGAAATACCCGA
>JAEWQT010000009.1 GCA_023399105.1 Pseudomonadota bacterium
GGGTGTACTGATCCAGCTGTTCTTCCGCGCCAAAAAACGCCTCCACCACCAGCGGCTGCAGCCATTCGCGGCGCAAGCGTTGTTGCCACAGTAACCGGGCCTCCAGGTCATCCATGCCCGGTTGCACCAACCGGCGGGCGGCTTCGGCATCATAACCGGCCAGGGCCTGCAGGTAGCCCAGATAATCATCTAACAGCTGCAAGGCTTGTTGCTGTCCGGGCTGCGGCAACTGCTGCATCTGTTGCTGCATCAGTGCCACAATCTCAGCCAGCGGCACTTCACCCTGGGCTGACAAATGAAAGTCGATCCAGTGGCGCAGCTGCATATCAATGACCAGCCGGCCTTTGAAATCGGTGCGCAGCTGGCCATCGACGGCAGCACCCCGAAAGGTTTTCAGAGCCGAATAATCCGGCGCCACGGGCACGACCGCCAACGGCTGCGCCGCCGAGGTGTTCAGCAACGGCGCTGGCGCACTGAGGTTGTTAGCCACCGATACCGAGGGTTGCTGCCACCAGCCCAGCAGGCCGATGGCAACCCCCAGAATGGTCAGCGCCAGTGCACCATGCGCCGCCTGCATCGCTTACAGACCTGCCTGTTTCAGACGGTTGGCATGGGTACGGAACACCGTCAGCGGGTCGGTATCGGTAAGGGCGTGAATACCGAAGGTCTGATTCACTTCATCCAGATGGTTCATGTTGAAGTCATCCCGGATCACCATGCCCAGACGGCTGGCGCAGGCACCGACCAGGCCATCGTTGCGCTCACCGGCCGGGAAAAACAGCGAGGCGGCACCTGTGATCACTTCCAGCGGGTCCAGCACGTTGGTGAGTGGTTTTTCACCGGCCCAGGAGTAGTAGCGCACGTTCTGATATTCATAGGCGCCTTCGCCACAGGCTGTAGCCGGAATACCACCCGGATGCTGCTGGTTAAAGGCGTCTGCTTCGGCAAAGGTCATCGAGCCGATGGAAGCCAGAATGTCCTGTTCATAACCACCACCGGATAAGAAATCGATAGCGCCGGCCAACGTGTTACCCAGATTTTCCAGCAACCAGGAAAAGCCGGTAGAGCCGTTCTGCCACTGATCCAGGGCTTCCGCCACCGGGGTGCCTTTATTCACACCGGAAATGCTGGTGACGGACGCCACCAGATCCGGGCGCACTGAGGCCACATAACGGGTGGTCGGGCCGCCGTGGCTGTGACCGATCAGGTTCACTTTCTCAGCACCGGTAATGGCCAGTACGCGCTCAACTTCAGCAATCAGCTGCTCACCACGAATTTCCGGGGAATTGGAGTTGGCGACGCTGGTCAGGAACACGGTGGCGCCGTCTTTCTGCAGGGTTTCCGGCACTTTGTACCAGTAATCCACCCCCAGAATGGCATCAAAGCCAAACAGGCCATGAGCCAGTACGATGGGGTATTGGGTTTCGGTATAGCCGGTCGGCGGCGGCGCGGACATCGCCTGCGCCTGCGACAGCACCAAAGTGGAGGATAAAACAATGGCAGAAAGGACTGATCGGAGCATGAGTGTGAGCCTTTTTTATTGTTAGAGACTTATCAACCTGCCCATCACAACCAACAGCAGCAGGTCGATCCCGTTCAGAAAACGGACTAACAATGACGGCTTAAACCGACAGGCGTTAGGACATCAGCGGCCAGATAGTCGTAGAGGCTGTGCCGGAAAAATGGCCATCCGGACGTTATGCGCCATACTCTGTGCTCATCGGCGCAGCAACAACGGAACCGGATGCCTGTGATTTATCATACTTACCTGCATGACAGCAGTGGCCAGCCGCTGTCGTTACAGCACTTTGCCGGCAGGCCATTACTGGTGGTCAACGTCGCCAGTTTTTGCGGTCTGACACCACAGTACCGCAACCTGCAGGCGTTGTTTCAGTGCTACCGGCCACAGGGTCTGAATATTCTGGCTTGCCCCTGTAACCAGTTCGGTGAACAGGAGCCCTGCGACAGCGCCACGGCGGCAAGGCTGGCGCGGCAGTTTTTCGGGGTGACGTTTCCGCTGACGGAAAAAGTGCAGGTGAACGGGCCGGACCGTCACCCGCTGTATCAACAGCTGATCGGTGATGGTGACGATATTGAATGGAATTTTGCCAAGTTTTTGCTGGACCAGCGGGGCCGGGTTATCCGCCGTTACGCGCCCACGGTTTCCCCCACTGCCAATCAGCTGATTGCCGATTTACAGCTGTTGCTGTAACCGCTGCTGCACGGCCTGCGCTTCCGCCAGCGTGCGCTGAATAATGGTCTCAACGCTGACCACGTCGTTAATCAGCCCCTGAGTCTGACCGATAAACTGCACGCCCTGTTGCAGATCGCCGTGGATAGTAGCCGCCTGCAGACGCGGCACGCTGGCACCGAAATAGGCCAGCAATTTCACCTTATCCAGCATCGCCAGCATACCGATCATGACCTTCCACACCGGCTGACCAATCAGTTTCGCGGCTTTGGTCGCCTGCCAGCTGGCGACGAAAAAATTCATCGGTTTGCGGGTGGCTTTAAGGGATCGCGGCGTGCGCATCACCCGGGCCGGGATACCATCAAAGTTTTTCGAATAAATGGTGTCTTGTTCGCTGCGCTCCAGCACCGCCTGCTTGGTGGCCTGATGCAGCGGGCTTTCCAGGCTGGTGGCAAAACGTGAGCCCATGGCAATGCCTTCGGCACCCAGCGCCAGCGCCGCCAGCAGGCCGCGGCCGTCGGCAAAACCACCGGTAGCGATGACCGGAATGGTCACTTTGCCGGCAATCGCCGGCACCAGCACCAGCGAGGTAACATCGCCGCCGTGGGCGGCGGCTTCATGCCCGGTAACCAGCAAGGCATCGGCGCCAATGGCCTGGGCCGACAGCGCGTGTTTTTCGGATACCACGGTGGCAATCACTTTGCCGCCGTAGGCGTGGGCGCGCTGCACAATCCAGTCGCCTTTGCCGAGGGAAAAGTTAATCACCGGCACTTGTTCGTCCAGCGCTACGTCGGCGTTTTCTTTGGCACCCGGCATCAGCAGCGTAACGCCGATACCAAAGGGCTTGCTGGTTAAGGCACGGATTTGACGAATCGCCGCGCGGGTTTGCGCGGGCGTTAACGGGCCGCTGGCCAGAATACCCAGACCACCGGCGTTGGACACCGCCGCCACCAGTTCCGGGGTGGAGATCCAGCTCATGCCCGGCAGCAGAATGGGGTGTTCAATACCTAAGAGTTCGGTAATACGGGTTTTCATAGCGGTTCCGGCAACAGGAAAAGCCGGCATTCTAACGGCTGACCAGCCGCGCAGGAAGTCAGCGCGGTGGCGGGGTGGCAGCGTTCTGCTGTTGGATAAAATTCAGGAACTGTTGCTGACGCTGCTCGGGGGACATGCCGCGCAGCTGGTCAATGTGCTGCTGGCGTTGCAGCTGCTGACTGTTCAGGTCTGGTTGCTGGCTTTGCAGTGAGCGATAGAAATGATCCAGCGCCTGGCGTTGTTCCGGACGGCTGTTATTCCACTCCAGCTGGGTGACGGCCGCCGGTGGCACTGCGACCGGCTCCGGCAGGCGCAGCAGCGGGTCGGCCTGGACGCCGGCAGCCGCTAACAGCAGAGCAATAAAACCAATCCGCCTCACAGTATGTCCTCATTAAAACGTGCGCCGATTGTAACGACAGCCAGCGCCACAAACCCAGCCGCACCGGCGTAAACCTCTGGTAAAGCCAACCGCATTCAAACCACCACCGGCAAACGGATCAGCACCTGCAACCCGCCTTGCGGATGATTGCTGAGCTGCAGCGTACCGTCGTGATGCTGAATAACGCGCTGGGCAATGGCCAGCCC
>JAEWQT010000021.1 GCA_023399105.1 Pseudomonadota bacterium
GCCGCATTATTGCCGTTCATCAGCCTAAAGGGGCCCGGGTTAAGGCCGGTGATCTGCTGCTGGAACTGGATGCCCGCGACTGGCCGGCGCGGGTCAAACAGGCCGAAGCCAATCTGCGCCAGCGCGAACTGGAAGCCCGCAGCGCCAAAGAACTGGCCCAGCGCGGACTGGCCAATGAAGCACAGTTGGCCCAGGCCGAAACCCAGCGCGCCAATGCCGCAGCCGAATTAACCAATGCCCGCATTCAGCTGGCGGCCACCAAAGTACGCGCCCCCTTTGCTGGTATTGTCGATCAGCGCCATGTCGAAGCCGGTGATTTTATTCAGGAATACGCCCCATTAATGGTGCTGCTGGACTTTGACCCCTGGCTGCTCAAAGGCCAGGTATCGGAGCGCGATGCGCCCCACGTCCGCATCGGTGATCCGGCCTGGGCCGAATTGGCCGATGGCAAGCGTATTGATGGCCGTATCCGCTTTGTGTCCAGCGAGGCCGATCCGGCTACCCGGATGCTGACGGTGGAAATGGAAGCCAACCCCACCGACACCCAAGAGCAGCTCTCGCTCAGCAGCGGCCTGACCGCCCGTATTCATGTGCCACAGCAGGAAACCTGGGCCTACTATATTTCGCCGGCGCTGCTGATGCTGAATGACGCTGGCCAGCTGGGCCTGAAAGGCATTGATGAACAGAACCGCGTGATCTTCCGCCCGGTGGATCTGCTGAAAGCCGATAACCGTGGTATCTGGGTGCATGGGCTGGGCGCAGAGGCTGACATCATCACCGTTGGCCAGGGTTATGTGGACTATGGCCAGAGCGTGACGCCGGTGTATAAAACCGCTGACCCGCAGACAGCCACCGACGCGACTCCGGCCCATACCCCCGTGCTCAGTGCGGAGTAAGCCATGAATACCATCATTGATGCCGCCCTGCAGCGCTCGCGCACCGTGCTGATGCTGTTCTGTCTGATCATGCTGATCGGGCTGTTTACCCTGAACAGCATTCCCAAAGAAAGCAGTCCGGACATTACCGTGCCCTTTGTCTATGTTTCGGTGACCCACGACGGTATTTCCCCGCGGGACGCCGACACCCTGATTTTTAAACCGCTGGAAAAAGAACTGCGCAGTATTGATGGCCTGAAAGAAATGGTCTCGACCGCCAGCAGTGGCCATCTGTCGATTACGCTGGAGTTTTACACCGATGTAGACGTCGACCAGGCACTGCTCGACGTGCGTCAGAAGGTCGATGACGCCAAGGGCGAGCTCCCCACCGACAGCAAAGAACCCAGAGTGCGGGAAATCAACGTAGCGTTGTTTCCGGTCTTGGTGGTGACCCTGTCCGGTGATGTGGAAGAGTCGGTACTGTACGCGGTGGCCGATGACCTGCAGGATCGTATTGAAGCCCTGCCCGGTGTGCTGGAGGCCAGCATTCAGGGCAAACGCGAAGAAATTGCCGAAATTATTGTCGACCCTGCCCGCATGGATAACTACGGCTTATCCTTTGCCGATCTGGCTCGGTTAGTGGGCAACAACAACCAGCTGATCGCCAGTGAAGATCTGGACACCGGCGCCGGCCGTTTTGCCGTTAAAGTCCCCGGCCTGATTGAAAGTATCCCCGATATTCTGCAGCTGCCAGTCAAGGTCAACGGCGACCAGGTGGTGCTGTTTCAGGACATCGCCGTGGGCCGGCTGGCCTACAAAGACCGCCAGAACAGCGCCCGGGTGAACGGCAAGCCGGCGGTGACACTGGAAATCAAAAAACGCATCGGCTCCAACATTATTCAGACCCTGGACGACGTGAAAGCGGTGGTGGCACAGGTGCAGCCGTACTGGCCGGCCGGCATTCAGGCCGGCACCCTGCAGGATGAATCCCGCCAGATTCAGGAAATGCTCAACGACCTGTTCAATAACGTGCTGGTCGCTACGCTGCTGGTGATGATGCTGGTGCTGGGCAGCCTCGGACTGCGTACTTCGGTACTGGTTGGGCTGATTATTCCCGGTGCTTTTCTGATGTCGCTGATTGTGCTGAACGCCAGCGGCTACACCATGAATATGGTGGTGTTGTTTGCCCTGATCCTGTCGGTCGGCATGCTGGTCGACGGCGGCATTGTGGTAACCGAATACGCCGACCGCCGGCTGGCGGAAGGTGCCAGCCGCCGTCAGGCCTATCGTGAAGCAGCGCAACGCATGGCCTGGCCGGTAATTGCCTCTACAGCCACCACCCTGGCGGTATTTTTACCGCTGCTGTTCTGGCCCGGCACCACCGGCGAATTTATGAAATTCCTGCCGCTGACGCTGCTGTATACCCTCAGCGCCTCGCTGATTATGGCGCTGATTGTGATTCCGACCATCGGCGCGGTGTGGGGTGGCAAGGGCTATCACGATCCGGCCATTCTCAGTACCTTACAGGCGGCGGAAGAGGGGCATTTCAGCGACATTAAAGGCGCGACCGGTTTATACCTGCGTATTTTACATGCTGCCCTGCAGCGTCCGTTGCAGGTACTCGGGCTGGCCATTGCGGCACTGGTGGCCAGTTTTGTGCTGTACGGCGCGCTCGGACATGGGGTGGAGTTTTTCCCCGATGTCGATGCCGATGTCGGTATGGTGGATGTCCGCGCCCGTGGCAATCTGTCGCTGCAGGAGCGCGAACAGCTGGTGCTGGCGGCCGAGCGGCGCATCTTTGATATGGCCGAAATCCAGTCCATCTACACCACCACCTTTATCAAAGCCCCCAACGATGCCGCTGCGGATCTGATTGGCCGTATTCAGATTGAACTGGTGAACTGGCAACAACGGCGGCCCATGGAAGACATTCTGGCCGATGTCGAACAACGCACCGCCAGCCTGGCCGGTATTATTATTGAAACCCAGAAGAAACAGGGTGGTCCTGCCAGCGGCGCCGACATTCAGCTGCAGTTTACCGGGGCCAGCCCGGAGGCCATCCGGCCGCTGCTCGAACAAACCCGCGCCCTGTTTGCCGCCGACCCGCAATTAAAGGACGTGCGCGATGACCTGCCGCTGGACGGGGTGGAATGGCAGCTGACCATCAACCGCGAACAGGCCAGCCGCTTCGGTACCGATATTGCCAGTACCGGTGCCTTAATCCGCATGATTACCGGCGGCCAGAAAGTGGGCGAGTTCCAGCCCGATTTCAGTGACGACGAAATCGAAATTCTGCTGCGTTATCCGCAGGGCCAGCGCCATATTAACCAGTTCACCGATATCAATATCCAGACCCCTTACGGACTGGTGCCGGTGGGCAACTTTATGCAGCAGCAGGCGATGCCGAAAAGCGGCGATGTGGTGCGTATTGATGGCAAATACCGCTACCGCATTACCGCCAACGTCACCGAAGGCGTTAACGCTAATGCGAAAATCCTGGAACTGGGGGAGGCTCTGAAGACGCTGGACTGGCGCAGCGCCGGGGTGGAACCGAAATTCCGCGGCAACTTTGAACAGATGGCCGAAACCGGCA
>JAEWQT010000055.1 GCA_023399105.1 Pseudomonadota bacterium
ATGGTGGCTCCATTTCTGCGTCAGCACATAAGAACCACCAGCGCCGGCTTCGCCCAGCGGAATTTGGGCGGCGGCCACGCGCTGCAATGCTTTCGGGTTGGCGGTGCCATCCACAAAGCCGGTTAAATCGCGTTCTTCCCGGTTTTTAAAGCCGTTTAAATCCAGCTGCGCAATTAATACATCGCGCACGGCGGCATGCACCTGCAACACCGCGTCCATAACATCACCCTGATCATTACCGTGAATCCAGAACCAGATATCCGACTGCGTCGACGGCATGGCATAGCCGTTTTTACCTTCCAGACGGGGAAAAGGCTGCAACTGGGCCGGGGTAAAAGTCGGCTGCAAACGCTGCCAGGCGGCGGCACCGAAAGCAATGCTGATGAACACACCGTCACGCGGTTGCAACGCCTTGCGCAACGCTTTTTGCAAGGTGACCCGCGATACCGCGTGCGGCCACAGCATTTCCAGATAATGCGCGCTGCGGAACGGGTCTTCGTACAGGCCCGGCTGAGCCATGGCCAGTAACGCGGTCAGGTTTTCGGTGCTATCCATACATCTTCCTGTTGCGATCTTTTTTATAACAATGCCGGTGAAAATTAAAAATGCCAGGCAATAAAGCGGCTGTTTTTCTGCCCTTGTGCCATGGGCACCACGGTTACACCCTGCGCGTCTACTGTACGCAACGTACGTTTTAACAGCGGAATATGATCCTGCTGCGATACCAGCGCAGTAAACCAGCCGACCTGCGCACCATACTGCACGCTTTCTTCGATCATACGGTTTAAAAACGCCAGTTCACCACCTTCGCACCACAGCTCGTTACTCTGCCCGCCAAAGTTACGTTTTACCGAGGCTTCTTCGCCTTTTAAATTACGCCATTTGCGCCTTGACTGGGCTTCTGCTTCTTGCTGCGATTTGAAAAACGGCGGATTACACAGGGTTAATTCAAAGTAATCATCAGCACCAATAATACCGCTGAAAAACTGCTGCGGATTGCGCTGAAGCAACAGCTGTACCGATTGCAGCGCCGGGTTGGCAGCAATAATGCGGTGGCCGTTGGTCACTGCCACACCGTCGGTATCGGTGGCGGTAAATTGCCAGCCAAAAGTGCGGGTGCCCAGAATGGGGTAAATCAGGTTGGCGCCGGTGCCGATATCCAGCACCCGCGGCGTCGGGTTTTTAACCGGTCGTTCACCGTTGGCCAATAAATCGTTTAAATACTGCAGATAGTCGGCCCGGCCCGGAATCGGCGGGCATAAATAGCCGGCCGGGATCTGCCATTGGGTAACGCCATAGTGGTGCGCCAGAATGGCCTGATTCAGGCACAACACCGCTTTCGGGTTGCTGAAATCAATGGTTTGTTCGCCACGCGGGTTGGGCGCTAAATATTTATCCAGCGCCGGCAACGCCGCCACCAGCGCGTCCATGTCGTAACGGCCCTGATGCGGGTTGGACGGATGCAGGCCTTCGGCCTTTTTTTCACCGTACAGCGGCGACACCGGTTCTGTTGGTGCAGCCGGTTCGCGGCGCTGACCGTAAGGTGAACCGGCGCGTGGTTTGTCAAAACGAGACTTGTCCGTGCGCGGCTTATCCGATCGGGGTTTATCCGCACGCGATTTGCCGGTGTAGGGACTGTCAGAACGCGGCTTATCTGAGCGCGATTTGCCCGCATAAGGACTATCCGAGCGCGGTTTATCTGAACGAGGCTTATCCGTACGCGGTTTGCCAGCATAAGGACTGTCAGAGCGTGGCTTGTCATTGCGCGGTTTGTCAGAGCGTGGCTTGTCATTGCGCGGTTTATCGGAACGCGGTTGTTCGCCGTCGGTTTTTTTACGGGCTCCCCAGGGGGAAAACGGGGTGCTGTTATCGTCGCTCATGCCGGCTTCATCATCAGAATCAAAGGCCGGCATCATACCATGCCCGCCGGGCCGGAGCTGCTGCCACGGAAGAGTTTGGCGCGCACTTTTTTGCGGTATTCCCCCGGTGTCTGCCCGGCCAGGCGGCGGAAAATACGGGTAAAATAGCCGCCATCGCTGTAGCCCACCGCGCCGGCAATATCGGCAATGCTCAGATTGGAATTCTGCAGCAAATCCCGCGCCGCATCGCAGCGCTGTTGCTGCAGATACTGGCCCGGGGTTTTCCCGGTAACGGCGTGAAAGCGGCGGTCAAACTGGCGCTTGCTCAGCCCGGCGGCCTGCGCCAGGGCTGCCAAATCCAGCGGCCGCTGCAAATTCTGCTGCAGCCAGGTTTGCGCCAGGGCAATTTCCTCATCCGGGTGCTGCTGCGCCTGGCCGGCATAGAACACCTTTTTCTCAAACGGATTACGTACTTCGGGCGAAAACTGCTGCTCTACTTTTAAGGCCAGTTCGCGGCCGTACTGCAGGCCGAGAAAATGCACCATTAAATCGGCACCCGAGTTCACACTGGCAGCACAATAAATGCGCCCGGCCTGAGTTAACAAATGCTGGCGCTGCAACTGTACGCGCGGGTAATCGCGGGCGAAGGCATCCAGATAATGCCAGTGGGTGGTGGCTGGTTTGCCATCCAGAATGCCGCTTTCCGCCAGCAAACACACGCCAGTGCCCACGGCAATAATGCTGGCGCCGGCCCGGTATTGCCGCGCCAGCCAATCCACCGTACCGGCCAGCGCCGGTAACTGCCGGCGCGGGTTACGCCACAGCGCCGGCACCACAATCAAATCGGTTTGCACAATATCCGGCAGGGTTTTGGACGGGCGAATCTGAAAGCCGCCCAGCATGGTTAACGGCTGTAACTCGGCCGCCACCACATCCACCTGAAACGCCGCGCGGGCATCGCGCTTAACCCGCAACTGCGCGCGCGCTGCCTCCAGCATTTCCAGCGGAATGGCCACGCTGGAGCTGAGCATCTGGTCAATCGCCAGTAAAGTTATGTGCTTAATCACCGCCTGCCCCCGTTATTCCGTTATGATGCTGCCCAATCTTACCGTCCGGTGCTGTTATGCAACCTGCCACTCTGTTTTTACTGTTCGCCGCCGTCGTTCTGAGCGCGGTTATTTTCTGGCTGTTTTTTTACCGCAGCTGGCGGCGGCAGCGCGAACTGGACACGCCCTTTCCGCCCCGCTGGCGCCAGCTGCTGCGCGAACAACTGCCCCATTACTCCCACCTGAACAGCAGCCAGCAACTGCGGCTGGAGCAGTGCGTACAGCTGTTTATGGCGGAAAAAACCTTCTACGGCTGCGATGGCTTTACCATCAACGACCGCGTGCGCATCACCATTGCCGGCCACGCCTGCCTGTTGTTGCTGGGGCGCAGTTTTTCGCACTTCGACGACATCCGCAGCATACTGGTGTACCCGGATGTGTACAAAGTACCCAACCGCCGCCAGGACGGACTGGTGGTGCATCAGGGCAATGACGTGCGCGCTGGTGAAGCCTGGAGCGCCGGCCGGGTGGTACTGGCCTGGACCAGCTGTGAAGAAGCCAGCAAAGACCGGCATTTTCCACATAACGTGGTACTGCACGAATTTGCGCACCAGCTCGACTACCTCGATGGCATGGCCGATGGCGCTCCGCCATTAAACAGCGAACTGAGCGAAGACTGGCCGCGCATTATGACCGCCGCCTTCAACGACCTGCAGCAGGCCATGTATTACCATCAACGTCCGTGGCTGGACCCCTATGGCGCCACCGAACCAGCCGAATTTTTTGCCGTACTCACCGAAACCTTTTATCAGCAACCTCAGCACCTGCAGCAACACCAGCCGCAGCTTTATGATCTGCTGTGCCGCTATTATCGCGTTGATCCGCGCCAGTTCAGCGCCCGCTAAAACACCCTTGCCTTGGTCGCAATAATTGCGACCATATCGTTATTCTTTTTGACCAATTTATCCTAATAACCCTATCCATGCGCCCCCTACAATGGCCGCATTCCAAACAGGTACAGGGTTATTCCGGGTTATGCGCAAACTTGCCGTTATTACCGCTTTCGGTGGCATCAATGCCGCCGGCCGCAGCTCCGGCCATCAGGCCTTCCGTCGTCTGGTGCTGGACAAACTTTCTGCCACTCAGCAGCTGGAAACGCTGAATGCCTTAGCGCAGCTGATGGGCCTACCGCAGCAAAGCGACATCGACGCCGCCTGGCGTGAACAGATTATCAACGGCAGCCTGATCCGTGGCTGGGACAACATCGACTGGGATGCCACCGCCGTGCCCTTTCACCAGCCGTTTACCGATGCCGATGGCACGCCCTGCTGGCGCTTAGGCCACAAACGCCTGGCCGTGCAGAGTGCTGGCCAGACCCCGAAAGGCTTTGATCCGGCGGCGCTGTATCCCTCACGCCATCACCCGCGTGGTTTGCAGATGGCGGTGTATGGCGTTTCCGATGCACTGGGCCAGCTGGGCCTGGATTGGGACCTGATCCGTCAGCACCTGCGCCCCGACCAGATTGCCGTGTACGCCGGCTCGGCCATGGGCCAGCAGGATGCCAATGGCCA
>JAEWQT010000089.1 GCA_023399105.1 Pseudomonadota bacterium
TGGCCATGTGTTCAGCCTTCTGGCGGGCATTTTCTAATGCCAGGGCGGCGGCGCGCAGGTACAGCTGTTGCGGGTCATTAAAGCCGGGCTGGCTGTGTTGCAGTTGCAGCAGCGGGTTCTGCAGCAAATGGTGCACCAGATCGGTGTATTGGTTCAGGTCGCGCAATGTGATGGTTACCGGGCGGCTGACCTGCTCACCGCGCAGCACGCGGCGGTTGTTGTCCCAGTCGTAGACCGGCTGATTACTGATGCGCGAGGCATCAATATCGTCGGCGGCAATGTTCATGTGTTTCGTCAGCGCCAGCAGTTCCTGCATGGCAGCATCCACGGTTTTCTTGGCGTCGCTGGCGCTGCGTTCAACGGCGCTGATTTCCAGCTGCAGGCGCAGATAATCCGGCCATTCTTCCACTTCACCCTGGCCGCTGACGCTGATGTAGCGGTCAGCCCAGGCGGCCGGACTCAACAGCAGAATGAACAGGAACAGAGCGTAAAAAGGGCTGGCAGAGCGTGGCAATAACATAGTGACTTCCGGCGCAGTAATGAATGGATAACCGGCAACATAAACCGGACCGCTGAGTTTGTCATGTGTGGCGGGGCGGAGTTCCGTCTGTGCTGGCGTTAAACCAGCGCTGCGGGCTCAGAAGTGCTGGAAACCAGTGCGCTCTGGTAAGGGCATGGGGTTGTTGTTGCGCAGCAGTGTAACGGTGTCGCTGCCGGCGGTGGTGACTTTGCCAATACGGCTGAGCGGTGTGCCTTCCATATTCTGTAAGGTGCGGCGCAGGCTGGCCGGGGCGGTAAACAGCAGCTGGTAGTCGTCACCGCCGTTCAGGCACTGTGCCCAGCGCGGGTCATCGCTGGCTACGGCGGTGGGAATGGCATCGGCATCCAGCTCCAGCGACACCAGGCTGGCGCGGGCAATATGGGCGGCGTCCTGCAGTAAACCGTCGGAAATATCCATACAGGCGGTGGCTTTGCCGGTTAAGGCCTGGCCCAGCGGCAGTTGCACATCGGGAAAATAATAGGCGTGCGCCAGGCCGCTGTAATCAGCCGGATTTTTCAGCACCTGCGGCAATGCCAATGCTGCCGTGCCAATGGTGCCGGATACCCAGACATCATCGCCGGGGCGGGCGCCGCTGCGGGTTAAGGCGGTGCCGGTGGTAACCCAACCCTGCACGCTGATGCTGATGACTAACTGCTGGCCACGGGTGGTGTCGCCACCCAACAGATCCAGATTCAGGGCGTTGGCCGCTTCGCGCAGGCCACGGCTGAAATCGGCCAGCCAGCCGGCGTCGGCATCGGGTAACGTGAGCGCCAGGTGAAACCCCTGCGGCTCGGCACCCATGGCGGCCAGATCAGAGGCCGCGCAGCGCAGCGCGCGCTGAGCGATCAGATCGGCCGGTGCCTGGGCCGGAAAATGCACATCGGCCACCTGGGTATCGATGCTTTGCACCAGATCACAGAGCGGGCGCGGCATCACCACCGAGCAATCGTCACCCACGCCCAGCCGCGTATCGCGGCTGCGGGGAAACCCGTGACTGAAGTGGTCACGGATTAAGGCAAATTCGCCAGCGGGCAGGGGGCGGTTCATCATCGCTCCGGTTACGAACGCGGGCCGCGGATTTCGACCGAGCGTTCACGCTGGGCCAGTTTATCCAGCACACCGTTGATGAACTTGTGGCCATCGGTGGCGCCGAAGGTTTTGGCCAGTTCGATGGCTTCGTTAATCACCACTTTGTACGGCACATCGATGCGGCGCATCATTTCATAGGCGCCGAGACGGACGATGGCCAGTTCCACTGGGGTCATTTCATCGAGGCGACGGTCGACCAGCAGCGGGCTGACTTTTTCATCCAGCAGGGATTTATCCCGCGGTACGCCGTGCAGAATGTCGTGGAAATATTCCATATCGACTTTGCTCATGTCATTGTCGGTACGAAACTCCGCTTCGATCTGCGCCAGATCGGCACCGGCTAATTGCCACTGATACAGCGCCTGCACAGCAAAATGACGCGCTTTACGGCGCGCGGCCGGGCTGGCTTTGTTGTGGCCGGAAATACGGGACATGGAAATCAGGCCTCCATCGCTTGCAGCAGGCCAACCATTTCGAAGGCTGACATGGCAGCTTCTTCACCTTTGTTGCCCGCTTTGGTGCCGGCACGCTCAATGGCTTGTTCGATGGTATCGACTGTCAGTACACCGAAGGACACCGGGATACCGAATTCCAGAGACACAGAGGACAGGCCTTTTACACACTCGCCGGCCACGTATTCAAAGTGCGGCGTGCCGCCACGGATCACGGCGCCCAGCGCGATGATGGCATCGAAATTACCGGTAGCAGCGGCTTTCTGCACCACCAGCGGAATTTCAAACGCGCCCGGTGCGCGGATGATGGTGATGTTGTCTTCTTCTACGCCGTGACGCAGCAGTGAATCCACCGCACCTTCCAGCAGGCTTTCCACCACAAAAGCGTTCCAGCGACCGACCACAATGCCGTAACGGCCGTTGTTGGGGGTGAGGTTTCCTTCAATCGTTTTAATGTGTTTCATGGCATTAATTCCTGAAAAAATTATTCGTTAAATGGGAGGTATTCGGTAATTTCCAGATCGAAACCGGAAATGCCGCTGTATTTCATTTCGGAGCTGAGCAGACGCATTTTTTTAATACCCAGTTCGCGCAGAATCTGCGAACCGGTACCAATGGTTAAAAAGGCGCCGGAGCTGTCTTTATTCGGGCTGCGCTTGGGACGGGCGCGACCAAAGAAGGTATCCAGGCTGTCGCCGATGTCTTCGGCCTGACCCGCGGATAACAACACCAGCGCACCTTTGCCTTCGCGGGCAATGCGCTGCAGCGCCTGGGTGGACGACCAGCTGTCGGAATTGGGCTGGCGCAGGCCCAATACATCGCGCAGGAAATTATTGGTTTGTACCCGGGTCAGGGTCGGTTCATCGCCCTCAATATTACCCAGCGTTAAGGCCAAATGAATTTCGTGCTGAATGCTGTCGCGGAAGGTATGCAGGGTAAATTCGCCGAATTCGGTATGCACCGGTTCGCTGCTGAGTTTTTCCACGGTTTTTTCGTTGGCGATGCGGTAGTGAATTAAATCGGCGATGGTGCCGATTTTAATGCCGTGTTTTTCCGCAAACACTTCCAGCTCCGGACGCCGCGCCATGGTGCCATCCGGGTTCATCACTTCGACAATGGCAGCCGCCGGAATCAGACCCGCCAGACGCGCCAAATCGCAGCCGGCTTCGGTGTGACCGGCGCGGCTTAATACACCACCCGGACGCGCGCGCAGCGGGAAAATATGCCCGGGCTGGACGATGTCTTCCGGCTTACCCATAGGGTTTACCGCGGCCAGAATGGTGGTGGCGCGGTCGGCCGCAGAAATACCCGTGGTCACGCCTTCGGCCGCTTCAATCGACACGGTAAAGGGCGTGGAAAATTTTGCCCCGTTGCCGGTGACCATGGCCGGTAAGCCCAGATAATCGCAGCGCTCGCCGGTTAAGGTGAGGCAGATTAAGCCGCGCGCTTCACTGGCCATAAAGTTAATAATGGCCGGCGTGACTTTTTCGGCAGCGACAATAATATCGCCTTCGTTTTCGCGGTCTTCATCGTCCATCAGAATGACCATTTTGCCGGCACGGATGTCGGCAATAATGTCTTCAATCTTGTTCAGAGCCATAAGATCCTGCCTATTTCCAGAAACCATTCTGCGCCAGAAAGGCCGGGGTTAACCGGGATTCCTGCGCGTTATTCTCAGCCTTACCGCCACTCAGTAATTGTTCAAGGTAGCGGGCAATAATATCCACTTCCAGATGCACCTGAGCGCCGGGCTGCAGGTGAATTAAGGTGGTTTGTGCGGCGGTGTGCGGCACGATATTCAGTTCAAACCCTTCGGCACTCAGCGCGTTGGCGGTGAGGCTGACGCCGTCCACGGTAATGGAACCTTTGGCGGCGATGTATTTGCGTAAGGCGGCCGGCGCTTCGATGGTAAAGCGGATGGAGCGGGCGTCGGCGCTGCGCTGTTTAACCACGCCGACACCATCGACATGACCGGTAACAATATGACCACCCATGCGCGTGGACGGGGTCATGGCTTTTTCCAGATTCACCGCCGTGCCGGCGTTCCAGTGCGCAATGCGCGTGTGCGCCAGTGATTCGCGCGATACGTCGGCCACAAAACCGTCACCGGGCAATTCCACCACGGTTAAGCACACGCCGTTGGTGGCGATGCTGTCGCCCTGGCGCACATCGCTTAAATCCAGCGCGCCGGTGTGAATGCGCAGGCGCAGATCGCCTTGCTTATTTTCCACCTGTTGTACGCGTCCGATGGCTTCAATAATTCCGGTAAACATGGGGGTCCTGTTTCTATATGGTTTGGCGTTCAGGGTTGAGGGTTCGGCGTGCTCTGCAGCAAAATCCCAGCTCAACGCTCAACGCTCAACGCTCAACGCTCAACGCCTTAACATCATCCGCAAATCGCCGCCAACCATGCGCACATCGTGCCAGTGCCAGCGGATCTGTTCGTTCATCTGTTCCAGCCCCAGCGTCAGCAGTGGCCGTGCCTCGCTGCCTAGCAGCGTTGGTGCGCAATACAGCACCAGTTCATCCACCAGGCTGGCCTGTACAAAGGCGCCGGCCAGGTGCGCGCCGGTTTCTACTAATACGTCGTTGCAGCCGCGCTGACCCAGTTCGGCCAGCAGGACGGTTAAATTCAGTTTGCCGGCGGGATTCAGCGGGCCTTGCCACACACTGAATTCACCCAGCTCGGCGTCGCGCTGCACGCGGTTGCGGCTGGCGTCGCTGACGGCCAACAGCACCGGGCCGGGCAGTGAGAATAGCGTCTCATCACCACTCAGACGTTGCTGACCGTCAATCACCACGCGTAATGGCTGCCGCCACAGGCGCTCCTCCAGTGTAATACCGGTTTCGGCCGGGCGTACGGTCATGGACGGATTATCGGTTTGTACCGAACCGGCGCCGGTAATAATGGCGCAGCTTTGCGCCCGCAGACGCTGTACATCGGCGCGCGCCTGCGGGCCGGTAATCCACTGGCTTTCACCGCTGGCCATGGCGGTACGGCCGTCCAGACTGTGCGCCAGTTTCAGCCGTACCCGGGGCATACCGGTACGCATCCGTTGCATAAAACCACGGTTGAGTTCCTGCGCCTGCGCTTCCAGGCAGGGGGTAATTACGTCAATTCCGGCATCGCGCAGCATCTGATAACCACGACCGGCCACCAGTGGGTTGGGGTCAGAGCAGGCGCCAACCACGCGCGCGATACCGGCGTTAATCAGGCCTTCGGCGCAGGGCGGCGTGCGGCCATGATGGCTGCAGGGTTCCAGCGTGACGTAAGCAGTGGCGCCACGGGCCTGTTCTCCGGCCATGCGCAGGGCGTGCACTTCGGCGTGGGGTTCACCGGCTTTCTGATGCCAGCCTTCACCGACGATTTCGCCTTGCTCGCTGACAATAACGCAACCGACGCGGGGATTGGGGCTGGTAGACCAGCGCCCCAGTTCTGCCAGCTGCAGGGCGCGGGCCATATAAAATTCGTGGTTCATTC
>JAEWQT010000100.1 GCA_023399105.1 Pseudomonadota bacterium
GTACCGGGTCGGCCGGCGATGTACGCCACCACCAAAGAATTTCTCGATTACTTTGGCCTGAAAAGCCTGGAAGACCTGCCCAGCCTGATGGAAATCCGCGAGCTGGACGACGCCAACCGGCGGCTGGAACTGGGCGATGATGCTGAGGCCCGCACCGAACCGGCCAAAGATTACGAGTTCCGCAGCGATGACGAAGTCGCCGCCCGTGGCGCCGATGTGCTGGCGGAAACCGAAGACGATCTGGCCCGCGCCGCCGATATTGTGGCGCGGGTTGAAAGCAGCCTGTTTCATCGTCCCGACGAGGACGAGGCTGAATTACCTGAGGAAAAACCGCAGGACCCCGCAGCTGCTCCCGGGCAGCCGCGTCAACTGAGCGATCTGCTCAACCGATTGACCACTACAGAAACGGGGCCCGGCGTTGATGCCGCCCCCCGCGAGGATGACCAATAGAGTCTTATGAACGAACGTATTCAGAAATTACTGGCGCTGGCCGGTGTCGGTTCACGCCGCGAAATCGAAGGCTGGATTGCCGAAGGCCGGGTAACGGTGAACGGCGTAATGGCCCGTCTGGGTGACCGCGGTGGTCGCCACGACGATGTCCGTGTCGATGGCCGGCAGATTGATCTGAAAGACGTTGGCCGTACGGTTCGTGTACTGGCCTACAACAAACCGGTGGGCGAAGTCTGTACCCGTACCGATCCGGAAGGCCGTCCGACCGTGTTTGAACACCTGCCACGTACCAAGGGTGAGCGCTGGGTTAATATTGGCCGTCTGGACATCAATACCAGTGGTTTACTGCTGTTTACCACCGATGGTGAGCTGGCTAACAAACTGATGCACCCGTCCTCTGGCATTGACCGTGAATACGCGGTGCGCGTACGCGGTGATGTTGACGAAGCCATGATCGAACGCCTGAAAGAGGGCGTGTTGCTGGACGATGGCATGGCCCGTTTTACCGATATTCAGTATTTCGATGGCGACGGCCAGAACAAGTGGTACCACGTGGTCTTGATGGAAGGTAAAAACCGCGAAGTTCGCCGTCTGTGGGAAAGCCAGGGCGTTACCGTCAGCCGTCTGAAGCGTGTGCGTTATGGCTGCATCTTTATGCCATCCAACGTCCCGGTGGGCACTTGGGTGGAGCTGGCGCAGAAAGACGTGAATGACCTGTACGACCTGGTCGGGCTGGAACGTAAAAACGTCAAACGCATGGTCGGCAAAGAGAAGGAAAATTTTGAGCGGGTGGCCAAACGCCAGAAAATCCGCCAGATTGCCGCACCGAAGAAAACCGGCCCGGCGAAGGCGCGACAGAAGAAAATTGGGGGTTGAGGCCTGAAGTGTTGGGCGTTCTGAGTTGAGGGTTGGGCGTGCTTTGCATCAGGCGATAACGCTCTCTGAACGCTTAACGCCGTAACGCTTAACGGCGAACGGCACCAATAGGGTGCCGGCGTCTGTTACACCACCGGCAGGTCATCTACATCACAAATCACGCGGTTGCGGCCGGCGTGCTTGGCTCGGTACAGAGCTTTGTCGGCCCGGTGCAGCAACGATTCCTTATCATCCTCAAAGGTCAAGCTGGCGCAGCCGATGCTGCCAGTGACCTGCAGTGCCCCCTTGTCGGTATCGAAACGCAGGTCGCTGATGCTCATGCGAATGCGCTCGGCAACGCGCAGGGCGCTGGCGCCATCGGTGTTGCTGAGCATAATCAGAAACTCTTCGCCGCCGTAGCGGAAGCACATGTCGGTCTGGCGGATACAGCGGCCAATGCAAGCCACTACCTCTTTCAGTACCTCATCGCCGGTGGCGTGACCGTACAGATCATTAATCAGTTTAAAGTGATCCAAGTCCAGCATCAGGATGCTCAGATCCTGATGATGGCGTTTGGTCAGTTCAATTTCGCGGTTTAACGTCTGATCCAGCGCTACCCGGTTACCGGCGCCGGTGAGCGGGTCACGGTAGGCAGCCAGCAGGGCTTCGTGGTAACGCAGGGCGTTGCGCAGCGGAAATACCAATGTGCTCAGCAGGCCTTCAATATTGGCCAGTTCGTGTTCACGGAAGCGGGTCGAACGGTGGAAAATCAGTTCGCCCATATAATCTTTCTGAGTCTGCAGCTGGTAGCTGGCGCTGTGCGGTGGCTGGCGTCGGGTGCTATGGCGCAACTTTAATTCCGCATGCTGATACACCATGCCATCCACCAATACCGCCTGCTGCATTTCGGTAAAGAAAATATCCAGCAGCTGGTTCAGATCCAGGGTGGTCTGCAGTTTACCGGTAATCTTCAACAGCAGTTCCGGGCGCAGGTCTGGACGGGAAGCCAGATCGCCAAATGCGGACACTACATTTTCGCGCTGAAGTTCAGCGTGGCCGTTGCTGTGTAACGGACTGACCATAGGTCGCCTCATGCAGATAAATGATTTCTGCAGGAATTAAGCGATTTCCGTGCCAGTTTTTATTTTCCGATATTTTACTTATATTTCAGTAGGTTAGTTTAAATTAATGGGCGGCAATGGAGTGGTGTCGTCAATTTGACGACATTTGGGAGGGGAGGCTGGTGGAGTAAGTGCCGGTTTTTCGGCAGGTTATTCTGGTATTGGCTGGCGGAAATATGACGCCAGGAGTGCCGGGCCGCTATGCAACGACCCAGCAGTGTACTGGCTCAGGTATTGGCGGCCACCCAGTCGCGGGCATCCAGGCTTTGGGCGTGGGTGCCGATGGAGTCCGGGCTCATCAGGTACAGATACAGCGGCATGATGGTGTCGGCAGTGGGTACGGTGGCCGGGTTTTCGGCCGGATAAGCGGCGTTGCGCATACCGGTACGGGTACCACCCGGGTTGATGCAGTTGACGCGGATGCGGCTGGTGTTTTCCAGTTCTTCGGCCAGCAGCTGCATTAAGCCTTCGGTGGCGAACTTGGAAACGGCGTAAGCACCCCAGTAAGCGCGCGCCTGGCGGCCGACACTGCTGGTGGTGAATATTACCGAAGCATCGGCCGGTGCTTTCTGCAGCAGCGGCAGCAGGTGTTTCATCAGTATGAACTGGCTGTTGACGTTAATCTGCATCACCTTCTGCCAGGTATCCCAGTGATAGTTATCCAGCATGGTTCGCTGGCCCAATACACCGGCATTCAGCAGCACGCCATCCAGATGCCCGAAGTTTTCTTCAATAATGCCGGCCAGCTGGTGGTAGCGTTCTTCGTCTTTTTCTTCCAGATCAAAGGGAATAACCGCCGCCTGCGGCAAGCCTTCGGCTTCAATCAGGTCGTAGGTGTCGTTCAGGGCTTGTTGAGTGCGGCCGAGCAGCAGCACGGTCGCACCGGCACGGGCGTAGGTGAGGGCGGCGGTGCGGCCGATGCCATAACCGGCGCCGGTAACCAGAATAATGCGGCCTTGCAGAGCGTTGGGGGCAATGTTCATTGAGTGGTTTCCAATCAAAAAATCCGTTCGGGCGGCAAACAGCGGCAACGGCTGTCCGCTTTGCCGCTCAGTTCAGTACCAGCAGGTGCAGTAAATCCTGCGGCTGGTTAATGCTGTAATCGGCTTGCCACTGCTGCGGGTCGTCACCGGCTTCCACATAACCGAACAGGGCCGCCACACTGGGCATACCGGCGGCGCGGGCGGCGTCGATATCACGGATATGATCCCCCACGTACCAGCACTGCGAAGCCTCCAG
>JAEWQT010000115.1 GCA_023399105.1 Pseudomonadota bacterium
CGCCGCCGGTTACGATTACGACTACCTGGTCGATGTGTTGCCCACTGGCAACCGGGCGCAAAGCTTGTATTTATCTTATCTGGTACGTGATCTGGGCGGGCAGGGCGATAAGCGTTTCTTTACCGAGCTGGGCAGCCTGATCGTGTTCCGTGGCGGGGTTAAGCTGTTCACCGATGACGAAAAGGGCGAAAGCATTGGCGTCACGCTGGCCTCGCGGGTGGATTACGAACTGGGTGGGGAAAGCACCCCTTGCGGTTATGCCAATCGTGATCAGCTGGTGGGCAGCTGTGACGCCGTTGGTTATATTACGTTCCGCAATGCGCTGGTGGCGGTAATCCGCGAAGAACGCTCGGGCGTGTATGTGGCCCGCTTCAGTGATGGCCGTTTTATCCCGCTGGGAGTTTGAGTCATTTTGTCGCTGCGCCTGTTTTTCTGTCTGTTGCTGCTGTTAGCGGCGGGCGGGCTGCAGGCTGCTGAGCTGTATTCGGCCGTCAGTGTGCACAGCTCGTCAGAACCTGTGCCGGTCTACGACATGGTCAATGGCTGGGGGGATGATGTCCGTTCTGGCCGTTATGCCTGGGCGGATGGTCGTGTGCAGCTGGGGTTTGCTGCCCAGGGCTGGGATTTCGCCCTCGAACGCCGCTGGCATTACGACTTCCGTTTCAGCAAGGATATGGCGGAATTTTACGCCAGTCTGGAGCGCGACGAGGCCCGCCCCGGCGACTACGCTTTAGCGTTGCACGCCAAAGCGCTGCAGATGCGCGGCTGGCGCGCCGGGTATGAATTTCACTGGCAGCGCTGGCGTCTGCAGCCCATTTTCAGTGTTTACGAGATTGATCAATATCAGATTGGCGTGTTGCACGGCGTTGCCACGCTCGGTGCGGTTAACTCCGCCTCGGTGTTACTCGATTACTATTTTGACGACGATAAATTACTGGCCTGGCCAACCGCCCCGGAAGTCGGGCGTGGGTTCAGTGCCGATCTGAACCTGGCCTATGACGGCCTGCGCTGGCAGTTTGAGCTGCAACTGCAGGATCTGTGGAGCCGAATCGACTTGCCGGTGGCGGCCTTTACCCGCGGCTGTATTAATCTGGGCGGCGCGGAAAACCCGGTGTGCAGCAGCGGCAATGCGGTGGCTGGTAACTCCGGCTATGCCGATTACCGTACCGAACTGCACTACAGCGGCCAGTTGAGGGCTGTGGATACCGACCTCGGGTTGCAGTTTACGGCGTTCTGGCACGACCGTTATCAGCGCGTCAGCGTACAGAAAGACTGGCGTACTGCCGTGGGAGAGCTGGGGCTGTCGGCCCATTCCACGGCGCAGGTCGGTGTGCACTGGCGCAGTCGCTGGCATCAGCTGGCGCTGATTTCCGATAAGGCCGACTGGCAACAAGCCCGGCATCTGCAGCTGCAGCTGGCGTTGCGGTATCCGTGGTAGAGGCCCGGCGCGCTGAAATCCGGTATCATCTGGCCTCTTTGATCAGCTGAATCCACCATGTACCTTGAGCACTTCGGCCTGCAGCGCCTGCCGTTTACCATTGCCCCGGACCCTGACCTGCTGTATCTGTCGCGCGGGCATCAGGAGGCCCTGGCGCATCTGCATTATGCCCTGACCGGGCATGGCGGGCTGGTGTGTTTAACCGGCGAAGTCGGTACCGGTAAAACCACGCTGTGCCGGGCGTTTCTGCATCAGTTACCGGCGCACGTGCGCAGTGCCTACCTGTTTAATCCGCAATTATCGGCCACCGAACTGCTTCACAGCCTGTGCGACGAGTTGGGCATCGTGGTGGAGAAACAGGCCAGCCCGCGCGAGCTGTTTAACCGCCTGAACCATGAATTACTGCAGGGCTACGCTGCCGGGCAGCGCTTTATCTGCATTATTGATGAAGCCCAGAGCATGCCGGTGCCGTTGCTGGAGCAGGTGCGGTTATTAACCAATCTGGAAACCGATAAAGAAAAACTGCTGACGGTTATTCTGGTGGGCCAGCCGGAGCTGCGTCAGCAGCTGGGGCGCTATGATTTGCGTCAGCTCAGTCAGCGTATTACGGCCCGTTATCATCTGCAGCATCTGGGCTTGCGCGAAACCCGGGCGTATCTGCAGCATCGTTGCCGGCTGGCCGGTGCTCAGCGACCATTGTTCAGTGCTGCTGCGCAGTGGCAGTTATGGCGCGCCAGTGGGGGGATTCCACGGCTGTTAAACAGCCTGGCCGACCGTGCTTTGCTGGGGGCTTACGCTAATGGCAAGGGCTGGGTAAGCCGGGCGCTGGTGCGCGGCGCACAGCGGGAAATCCTGCCGCAACGTCATTACCGGGCCGCTGGCTGGCCGCGTTGGGTGCTGCCGGGGGTGGCCTTGCTGTTGCTGCTGCCGGCGCTGTGGTGGTTAGCGCCCGGTTTGCAGCAGGGGGAATTGCCCAGATTGTCTGACATCAGCGCGGGTATAAATTCATCGGCGTTGCCGCCAAAGACAGCGGAACAGGATCCGCTGCGGTTGCTCAGTGCCGCCCAGGCCTTGCCACCGGTTACGGATTGCAGCGCGTTGACAGCTTTGGGCTGGCGCTGCCTGTGGCTGGAATGGCCATTAAGCGCATTACAGCGTTTAGCGGTGCCGGTGGCGGTCGAGCTGAGCGGCAGCGACAGCCCACAGTGGCAGCTGCTTAATACTCTGAATGCTGCCGGTCGTCTCAGCGGCCGCAGCCTGGTGTTGTGGCAGCCGCCAGCCAGTTATGATCGTCAGCTGATCCACCCCGGTGAGCAGCACGATACGGTGC
>JAEWQT010000162.1 GCA_023399105.1 Pseudomonadota bacterium
GCGCCTTCAAACTTAGCGTACTTCTTACGCACGTCGCGGAAGTAAGCAGCAATTTCTTCGATCAGCAGCAGATCCAGACCGGTGTCACGCTCGGTACCGGCCAGAGCAGCAACCACAGACTCAGTGGCAGTGTGGCCATAGGTCATGGACATAGAAGAGATCGCGGTATCCACACGGTCAATACCGGCTTCAACGGCTTTCAGAATGGTCATGTCGGACAGACCGGCAGTGGCATGGGCGTGCAGCTGCACTTCCAGGTCAGTCTGGGCTTTCAGACGGGATACCAGCTCGAACGCGGCATAGGGAGTCAGAACACCGGCCATGTCTTTGATGGCAATAGAGTCTGCACCCATGTCTTCGATCTGCTTGGCCAGGCTTACCCAGGCTTCCAGCGTATGTACCGGGCTGGTGGTGTAAGACAGTGTGGCTTGCGCGTGCTTGCCCTGTTTTTTCACCGCTTTCAGAGCGGTTTCCAGGTTGCGCGGGTCGTTCATAGCGTCGAACACGCGGAATACATCCACACCGTTGGTGGCGGCGCGCTCAACAAATTTTTCCACCACGTCATCGGCATAATGACGGTAGCCCAGCAGGTTCTGACCGCGCAGCAGCATTTGCTGTTGGGTCTTCGGCATGGCCTTTTTGAATTCACGGATGCGATCCCAGGGATCTTCACCGAGGAAGCGAATGCAGGAGTCGAATGTCGCGCCGCCCCAGGATTCGAGTGACCAGTAACCAACCTGATCGAGTTTGGACGCAATCGGCAGCATATCGTCGATACGCATACGGGTTGCCAAAATAGACTGATGAGCGTCGCGCAGTACGACGTCGGTAATTCCGAGTTTCTTAGAAACGGGCATGGGTGATGACCTTTTCTTCCTTTAAACGTTTGTTAACGTTCGGGGTTATTGTAACCGCGTGCTACTTTTGGCGCGCGCGATGCTCTTTTACCGCGGCTGACAGTACTTTCAGCAACTGCGGGTCTGCACCTTGTTGGGGCTTGGCGCGCACAGGGGCAGCAACCGGCTCCGCTTCAGGGGCAATTTTATTTACCAGCTTGGACATCAGGTTGGTTACGACAACCAGCATCGCCAAAAAGACGAATACCACGCCCATACCAAATACCATCAGTTCCAAACCCTGTGTGACGAGACTGTGCTCAGACATCAGGGAGGCTCCTCAGTATGATTATTCCAGTGCTTGCCGCCGTCGATCAGGCACAAAACAACCTGCTTTTCAGCATGACAAACCGGCACAGGTTACTTGAAAAACCCTGTGCAACGCAACCAACGCCCCCGCGATGGTCTGATCCTGCCAGGGAGCCTCTGAATAACTCGGTGCCCGCTCTGGATTGCAGGAAAGTTCTGAGTCACGAAGCCGGGTTGCAGGCATAGCGGGTTCTGTCAAAACCCGGCGACACCGAATCAGGGCTTTCCTGTAATCCCCGTAGGGCGCGGCTTTCCGGACCGTATAGCGGCGTTGGCGAACTTGAAAAGGGCTCGCCATTCTCTGCGTTCGCCGCCTTGCTCTACAGCCCGGAAAGACTCGCGCAGAGCTGTGCAGAGTTGTTCAGAGACTCCCTAACTTCCGGTACCCCATGAGCACCGTTATACTGCCGCCACATTACCCCGCCACCTCCGGAAATCATGTCGCACGCACTGGCCTTTACCGGCACCCTGCCATTTCAGCAACAGCCACAACGGCCCTACATCGCCCTGGCGCCAATGGAAGGCCTGATGGACCACCATCTGCGCGATATTCTGACCCGCGTGGGTGGCATTGATCATTGCGTCACCGAATTTATCCGCGTCACCGAACAGGTGTATCCGGCCAAAGTGTTCCGCCGCTACTGCCCGGAGCTGGACAACGGCGGCCGCACCCCGGCTGGTACACCGGTGCACATTCAACTGCTGGGTTCCGACCCGTTTCTGATGGCCGCCAATGCGCGTAAAGCTGCACGCCTCGGGGCTCCGGCCATTGACCTGAACTTCGGCTGCCCGGCCAAAACAGTCAATCGCAGTCAGGGCGGCGCAGTACTGCTGCAATACCCGGATTTATTACACCGCATTGCCCGCGCCGTGCGTGAGGCCGTGGGGCCGGAGATTCCGGTCAGTGCCAAAATGCGGCTGGGGTATCTGGATAAAGACAACGCGCTGGAAAACGCCCAGGCATTGGCGGAAGGCGGCATTCAATGGCTAACCGTGCATGCGCGCACCAAAACCGAAGGTTATAAACCACCGGCCTACTGGGACTGGATTGCCCGTATTAAAGAGGTGGTGGATATTCCGGTAATCGCCAACGGCGAAATCTGGACGCCGGCGCAGGCACAACAATGTATGCAGGAAAGTGGTTCCGATCTGATTATGATCGGCCGCGGGCTGGTGTCGGTGCCGGACCTGGCCATGCAGATTAAAGCCGCGCACGGGCTGGTTGAACACAGCGCGCACAGTTGGCAGCAGAAGCTGGAGTTATTTCTGCAGCTGGTACCGAAATTAGCAGATCTGCGCGATAAATCGCTGACCGACCGGCTGAAACAATGGCTGCATTATTTCAACCTGCACTCGCCCGAAATCGCCGCCATTTTTGAAGCGGTAAAACGCGAGCGCGATAAAGAGACTTTTCTGGGTACCATTCAGAAAATGCTGCAGGACACAACCAGAGACTGATCAAAAATGATACTGCACACCCAGCCAATAACCCTGAAAGTGGTTCCGGCTTTCTGGTTCGTGCAGTTCAATACGACTGAAGCCTTTATAAGCTGATACATAATCAGAGGCCGGAAAATAGCGCCAGCCTTGTTGATGCTTTAACGATACAGCCCAGCGTTCACTAAGCCTGTAATTAAATTGCAGATTAATTCCGGCTTCATAACCCTCATGCAAAGGGACAACCGGATTGCCATAACCAACGTGCTGCAAATCAATACGCATATCACCCTGCAGCCACCAGCCAGCATAGGAATTAACATCAATTCCCCAATCAGAAGACTGATAGATAAAACCGGTTTCAAGCACTGGTCCCAGCCAGTGGTAATATTCATGCAATTGCAGGACACCATTTTCGGCCCGGATTTCACGGTCCCAGTCAAATTGCTGAATACCCGCACCGATGTAAAATGATTCAGCAATAAATCGCCAACTGATACGGTATTTACGGGTTGTCTCGTCAGTACGGGTAATATGTGTTGTGCCAGCCTGAGTTGCACCAATGTAATCCAGCACACCCTGCTGCTGCGCCCATTGCACCGACAGCCCAGTGGATCCAGTTAATTGCCACAGCGCCGCCACTTCAGCACCAGGCAACCAGCCTTGTTCGCGATTAAGCTCTGCACCTGAATTATTAAATTCCTGATATAACCAGCGCTCTGACCCCATGAACACGCTGATGCTGTGCGCACTGACACAAGAAGATAAACAGCACACAAAAAGGCCGCTTAAAAAGCGGCCTGGTTTGTAACCGAGAACAAGTATCTTATTTAACATTCAGACTGATGGTCGGCTCATTGAGGCAATTTATGGAAGAATAAGTAATCACAGCGTCTGAACTGGTCAGCGTCGCTGTACCTTCAAAAGGTGATGACTCCTCTGCGTCACACTCATCTTTAACGTCAGCTTCAATAGTGTAATAACCATAATCCGGGTGATAGAGCTTAGCCTCTAACTGGTAGCCTTCATAACCCGTTTCCGTAATACTCATATTTTCTACTTTATAGGTCTTACCACTTTCAGTGGTTAACACTGATCCCACAGTACATTCACCATTAGCCTTACAGCTGAGGGTACCGTTGGTCGCAACTGGCTTACCATTTTCGGTACCAGAGAGATTCCACTCTGCCGTAAAGGCCTGATTTTCACCAGTGTAGTCAGAATAATTAATGCCGGAAATTTTATAGGTACCACTGATGGTGGACGTCCAGGTTTCCCCATCCCAATACTCTACTGTTTTGAAATTATTGAAAGTCATAACAGTAGTGTTACTGCTGAATTTCAGTGAAATCTTACCATCCGTTAAATCATAATCACCATCTTCATATTCATATTTGCAGTTACTGTAAGTCAGAGTAATTTCACCGTTGGTTTCATCACCACTCGACTTTAAGCTTGCTGAACCACCACCTTCACAATCATAAGAGTCCGCTGCAGCCGCCACTGGCAAATTCAGCGCACCAGAAGCCTGATATTTACGGACCGAGTCCAGAACCTTGCCAATCAGCTTTTCACGCTCAGCCGCATCCAGTGAAGCGGAAGCGCTGACGGCCAGAGGAAAAGAATCAACCAGATCATCACCGGCCAAGCCAGCAACTTCGCCCACCGCTTCGATAGAATCGTCAACTACCGTTTTCCGCTGACTTTCGTCTAAGTTTTTGAACACCGCCGGGGTAGTTTTGCCCTGATAACTGGCCTGAACAACATCATTGTCATCACTGCCACTGCCCCCACAGGCAGTCAGCAGCAAACCAGCAGACATAAGAACGGCAAGGGATAATTTTGTATGTGTGAATGTCATGACATTCCTCCATGAATCAATGAAAAGACTGGCCCTGAGAACTTCTGAATAACCCGATGCCTGCTATTGATAGCCGCAAATACTCGCTAACAGCGGTACAGTGTTATTCAGTAAGCCTCTGGCTCAGAACAGCCTGTTCATTATGCGAAACAAGACGCGCACTTCAATGTGCATCTGCCCCGTTTCATAACATTTCACATGGTATCAACTCACAACTAATACTTTATCATTAGTCATTTCAACCCATTGTTAAGATAACGCATCGAAATCCGCTGCGCTGTGCCGCTCGGCCAGCTGTTCGTGCGGCTCACCCCAGGTGCGGTTAACGATGCGTCCGCGTTTTACCGCCGGACGCGCGGCAATCTCATCCGCCCAGCGGCGCACGTGGGTATAACTCTGCACATCGAGAAATTCCGCGGCTTCGTATAAGCCTCCCTGCACCAGCACGCCGTACCAGGGCCAGATGGCCA
>JAEWQT010000173.1 GCA_023399105.1 Pseudomonadota bacterium
CCGCGATGACCGTCCGCCGTTCGCCCGTACTCTGTTATCCCCCTATCTGGACGCCGGTCCGCTGCAGGCCGACGACTGGCTGTTGCAGTTCAGTCTGCAGGAGCTGGATGCCAATATCCGCGTACCGGATGCCGCACCGTCTGCCGATGCCCGCTTTGCCCTGCACATAACCGAAGCGGTTTGGGACAGCCCCTTACAGGTACGCCTTGATCTGCTGGCGTGGCTGGAACAGCTGACCACCGATCTCGGCTACGCCACCTTGCCGGTGGCGGTGCAGTACCAGCACCACCGTTTTGCCCGGCCCGGTGTCGTGATCAATAAGCCCCGATTGTTTCCGGATTTTTTGTTTCCCGAGCTGACCCTGGTGCTGGATGAAGCACCTTTGCAACAACACTTCCTGCGCGGATACACCCCATTACTGAGCGCCTTGCTGGCCGCGCTGCTGGTGTTGGGTGCCGTCTGGCTGATTCTGCAGCAATGGTATCAGCGTCAGCGTCTCAGCCAGGCCTTGCAGGATGCTGAAGCCAGTCTGCGCGAACAAATGCGCAGCAATGCACGTCAGCGACTGACGCTGTACCACCATACGCTGGAGCTGGAAGGCCTTAATCAGCATCTGCAGAATGCCCGCCAGCGCATGGAATTATCGGAGCGTCTGGCCGGGCTGGGCGAGTTGTCGGCCGGCATCGCTCACGAAATCAATAATCCGGTGGCCTATGTGCGCAGTAATCTGCAGACCCTGGCCGAAGACTTTGCTGCGCTGGCAGAATTTATCGATACGCTGGATAAGGCCAGTGATGAGCTGGACCTGCATTCGCCGGTATTTCAGCGGTTACTGAGGGCTTATCAGCAGTTGCAGATTGCCGACATTCTGAAGCAGGCACCGGCCCGGCTGACGGATTGCCGGGATGGTATCGAGCGGGTGGCGCGTATTGTCAGTGATATGCGCAATCTCAGCCGCAGTGGTTTGGATAAGCACTGGTGTCAGGTTAACGACGATATCCGCAGCGCCATCAATATTGCCCGTTCGCGCCTGCCGGCGGGGGTCCGTCTGGATGCCGAGCTGATTGCGCTGCCCGACATTTACTGCAATCCATCCCAGATTGCTCAGGTGGTGATGAATATTCTGGTAAATGCCATTCAGGTGCTGGAGCAGCGTGGCGGTCGTATAGAGCTGCGTGAAACCTGCAGCCGTGATGAGCTGCGGATAGTTATTGAAGATGATGGCCCGGGCATGGATGAACAAACGGCTGCGCGCGTGTTTGAACCATTTTTCACCACCAAACCGGATGGTGAAGGAACCGGCCTGGGGCTGGCCTTATGCTATAAATTAATGCAGGCGCATGCGGGACGTATTGAATTAACCACAGGCCCCGGACAGGGTGCACAATTCACCCTGATTTTGCCCGTTAACGGAGGTCCTGAGCATGCTGAGTGATATTGCAGCCGATCTGCACGAAAAACATGGTTGCTTGTTATTGGTTGATGATGATGCCGCTGTCCTGCAGGCATTAAAGCGCTTGTTTTGCCGCCAATACGAGGTGGTAACCTGCACTGGTGGTGAGGAAGCACTGGCTTATTTGCAAGACCACAGTGCGGATCTGATCATTTCGGATATGCGCATGCCGGGGATGGATGGGGCAGAACTGCTGAAACAGTGCAGCGAGCATTATCCCGATATGATTCGTTTTTTATTGACCGGTTATACCGATCTGGAATCTGCTATTAAGGCGGTTAATGAAGGAAATATTAATCGCTACATCGCCAAGCCCTGGGATAACGATAATCTGCGCACCATGGTGGCCGAAGCCATCGATTTACGCGATTTGCGTTTCGCGAATCAGCGCCTGAACGCCCATGTCGCTCAGCAAAATGCCGAACTGGAGCGGCTCAATCAGGAGTTGCAGCTTAAGTATCAGCAAAAAGTAGAGCAGGCTGGCAGTGTTGAAGAAGAGTTGCGCGAGGCGTACCGGTCGTTGCGGCAGGAATTCAGCAGCATCGTACATCTGCTGGTGCGTATTGTTGAAACCCGTAACGGCGAAGAGGTTGGCAGCTGTGAAAAACTGGCCCGGCTGGCCAAATGTTTCGCTGAGTTTGCCGGCCTTCAGGGACAGGATTTGCAGGACCTGTATTACGCTACGTTATTGCGCAATCTGGGCAAGGTGCAGCTGCCGGATGGCCTGATTAATAAAAGTCTGGCGCAGCTGACGGCGGACGAAAAACAGGCGTATGCGCGTTTTCCCCTGCACGGTCAGGTGGCACTGAGCATGCTGCAGCCTATGCAGAATGTGGCTCTTATTATCCGTAATCACATGGAGCTGTATAACGGTAAGGGTTTTCCTGACCGGCTGGCGGGCAATGCCATTCCCAAGGCTTGTCGTATGCTGCGAATTGTCAGCGATTACTCTGATTTACAGCATGAATACAATTTTCTGGGAACCAAGTTGTCGGCTGAGCAGGCGCGGGATTATCTGCTCAAGATGGCGGGGCAGCGTTACGACCGTGAATTAGTCGATATTTTTCTGCTGGCGCTGGGTGATTTTAACGATGGCGTGGTCTCGACCTATGACCGGATTAATGTGCGCGATGTGAAGCCCGGCATGGTTCTGGCGTCGCGGCTGGTGACGCCGTCAGGGGTTGTGTTGTTGTCTGAAGGTACCGTGCTGACACAGCATCTGGTTGAAAAACTACACTCCATGCTGGTGCAGTTTGAAGGCCATGAAGTGATTGTGCACGTTCACCGGCCGGATCAGCCGGCTCAGGCAGAAGGGTCATCATCCTGATGGGTGATGGCCGGAGCTTGCGGTGGCTGCGGCAGGTAATGTCCCAGTTTGCTCGCTTTGGTATTCAGATAACCATCATTGTGCGGATTACGGCCAACCTGCAGCGGAACCCGTTCCACAACCTGCACGCCGGCATCGCTTAATGCTTTCACCTTACGCGGGTTGTTGGTCATTAAACGGATGGCTTTAATGCCCAGGTGCTCGAGCATCGGCTGGCACATACTGTAATCGCGCATGTCGGCACCAAAGCCCAGTTGCTCGTTGGCTTCAACGGTATCAGCGCCCTGATCCTGCAAATGATAGGCACGGATTTTATTCAACAAGCCAATGCCGCGGCCTTCCTGACGCAGATACAACACCACGCCGTGACCTGCTTCGGCCACCGACCGTAAGGCTTCTTCCAGTTGGTAGCCACAGTCGCAACGCATGCTGAACAGGGCATCACCGGTTAAGCATTCAGAGTGTGCCCGGGCCAGTACGGGTTCACCATTGCCCACGTCACCCATGCTCAGTGCTATGTGTTCTTTACCCGTCGCGCTGTCTTCAAAACCGTGCATAGTAAACACGCCGAACGGGGTCGGTAAGCGGGAGGAAGCTACATAGGTAATGCTCAAGGGACGCACTCCGGGGGGCCAACGGGGCGCGTATTCTAACAGCGAAGGCGGGGACTGCCTAATACCGATCCATACAGTCACCTGCACAGACTGTTGCACTGCAGTAGAATCGGCTGATCAATGACTGACGGATCATAAAACCATGCTGTGGATTATTCTCGGGCTCGGCGTGCTGGCGTTACTGGTGTTACCGGGCTGGTGGGTAAAACGGGTGTTACGCCGGCATAGCGATGAACGGCCGGATTACCCGGGCACCGGCGGCGATATGGCGCGCCATCTGCTCGGCAAGCTGGCGCTTGAGGGGGTTAGCGTTGAGAGCACCGAGGCCGGCGATCATTACGATCCGCGCAGCCGGACGGTGCGACTGACCCCGGACAAACTCGAGGGCAAAAGCCTGACGGCGGTGGTGGTAGCAGCGCATGAGATTGGCCATGCCTTACAACACGCCCGTGGCGAAGCCCTGTTTCACAGTCGTACCCTGTTGGCTTATCTCGCCCTCTGGATGCAACGACTGGCACCCGCTGCGCTGCTGATTACGCCATTGCTGGTGTTTTTCACACCGGCAGCCTCCCGCTTTTCACTGATTATTGCCGTGGGCGCCATGCTGGTCGGCACGCTGGTGCATCTGGCTACCTTGCCGGTGGAATGGGATGCCAGCTTCGGCAAAGCCCTGCCGTTGTTGCAGGACGGTGAGTATCTGAATGAGCAGGATATGAAAGACGCCCGCCGGATTCTCACCGCGGCGGCGCTCACCTACGTAGCAGGGTCGTTGTTCAGCTTGCTGAATGTCTGGCAGTGGTTGAGGTACTTGCGGCGGTAGGGCTGGACGGAAGCTTGGGGCTTGGGGCTTGAAGCAAAAATCGTCCAGCGTCCAGCGTCCATCTAATTGCATATATATGGAAATTCGAATATAAAGTCAGGCAGATGTTCTGAGGTCTGCCCATGAAGAAGAAAGTTCTGTTCCTGTGCAGCGGCAATTCGGCCCGTTCGCAGATGGCTGAGGCCGTGTTACGCCAGTTAGCACCCGCTGAATTTGAGGTGGCCAGTGCCGGTACGAATCCCGAGGGAATTGATCCGCGTACGCTGCAGGTGTTGGAAAATGCAGGTATCCATACTGCCGGGCTGGTGTCAAAAGCGGCAGCACAATTCAGCGACCAGCATTTTGATTACGTGATTTCCCTCTGTGACAAAGCCCAGCAGGAATGCAAACACTGGCCAGGTGCCGGGGTGGTTATGGCCTGGGATTTTCCCGACCCCAAAGTCAGCAA
>JAEWQT010000180.1 GCA_023399105.1 Pseudomonadota bacterium
TTAATGGCCACCACCTGCAAATCGTTGCGGTAACCATGCTCGTACAGCGCACGCAGCACGCAGCGGCCGATGCGGCCAAAACCATTGATGGCAATGCGGGTGGTCATGAACAGCACTCGGGCAGAAACAAGGGGCGTATTCTGGCGTATTCAGGGGCTGGCCGCAAAGGTCGGACGCTCAGTTGAGCGAGCCAGCATACGCGCTGGGCGTCATACCATACTGCTGGTGAAAACGGCGGCTGAAGTGGCTGGGGTTCTGATAGCCCACGCTGTAGCAGGCGCCGGTGATGCTGTGCCCGGCCGCGATCAGTTCGCGCGCCCGCTCCAGCCGCCGTTGCTGGATGTATTCCATGGGCCCCAGCCCCATCACGTGCCGGAACTGGTCGTAAAACTTACTGCGCGACATACAGGCCACGCGGCACAGTTGTTCAATACAGAGGCTGCCGGCCAGATGCTCGTCGATGTAACGCACCGCATCGGTCAGGCCGTTCAGGGTATGATCGTGGCGGGCGCAGTGCAGCAGGAAATTTCGCCCCTGCTGGCGCAGCATGCGCGTCAGTAATTCGGTAACGCCCAGATTCAGCACCAGATCGCGGTCGCTGTCACGGCTGAGAAAACTGTCGACGATGCGCACCAGCAACTGCTGCGTGGCTTCGGTATGAAACAGATGCAGTACCTGATCGTGCTGCGGCTGCCATTCGCCCTGCTCGCGTGGTAACGGGTTTTTCTGGTTCAGCTGATCGCAGACGGCCCGCAGGCGCTCGCGGCTGATGCCCAGCGTCAGGCAACTGGTGGGGTTGTTCAGCGTGGCATCCGGAAAATCGATGGCCACAGTTTCACCCGGCGCCATCACAAAGGATTCGTGCGGCAGAAACACCGAATTAAAGTGGTTTTTTCCGTGCAGGATTTTTTTGCCGCTGATCATGCCGCAATACAGCACCTCCTGTGCCTCCAGCTGTACCCGCTCGGCCTGAGCGAAGGTGTCATAAATGGACAACTCCGCCCCATGAGATTCGTACACCGTGCGGTTTTCCACCAGCTGCTGCGGCCCGGAACGGGTCATCGAACGGCGCCGGTTAAAGGCCGCCTGGTTCACCAGTGAATTCTGCATTGCCCACCTCCGGTGCTGCGTTCAGGCAGCAGGTGCTTGTTTTCCTTATTGTTTTTCCGTTCCGGCTGAAACGATCAGAGCGTCTGCCAGCCGACAGGACGCTCGGCAAACTCATCCGGACGCTCAGACAAGCGAGCCCTGATCTGAACACATAGGATAACCCTGCACAACCCCGCCACTGGTCGCAAAGCGGCCACAGGCTCGGGTCACACAAGAATAAGGAGACCGACCATGATCTACGCAAATCCGGGCCAGAGCGGCTCTGTCGTCAGCTTTAAAAACCAGTATCAGAACTACATCGGGGGCGATTGGGTAAAGCCGGTCAACGGCCGCTATATGGACAACATCAGCCCGGTGAACGGCCAGGTGTTCTGTCAGGTGCCACGTTCCGACGGCGCGGATATCGAACTGGCACTGGACGCCGCTCACAACGCCTTTGCCCACTGGGGACGCACCTCCGCCACCGAACGCTCCAACATTCTGTTAAAAATTGCCGACCGCATGGAACAGAATCTGGAAGCTCTGGCCGTGGCCGAAACCTGGGATAACGGCAAAGCCGTGCGCGAAACACTGGCCGCCGACATTCCGCTGGCCATCGATCATTTCCGCTATTTCGCCGGTTGTCTGCGAGCGCAGGAAGGCACCATGGCCGAGATCGACGAAACCACGGTGGCCTACCATATTCACGAACCGCTGGGCGTGGTTGGACAGATTATCCCGTGGAATTTCCCGTTATTAATGGCGGCGTGGAAACTCGGCCCGGCGCTGGCGGCCGGTAACTGCGTGGTGATGAAACCGGCCGAACAAACCCCGGCTTCCATTCTGGTGCTGATGGAGCTGATCGGCGATCTGCTGCCGCCCGGCGTGCTGAACATCGTCAACGGCATCGGTGAAGAAGCCGGTCAGGCGCTGGCCACCAGCAAACGCATCGCCAAAATTGCCTTCACCGGCTCGACCCCGGTGGGCCAGCACATTCTCAAATGCGCCGCCGACCTGTTAATTCCCAGCACCGTGGAACTGGGCGGTAAATCACCGAACATTTATTTTGCCGACGTGATGAAGCACGAAGACGAATACCTGAGCAAATGCGTGGAAGGGATGACGCTGGCGTTCTTCAATCAGGGCGAAGTGTGCACCTGCCCGTCACGGGCGCTGGTGCAGGAAAGCATTTACGACGAACTGATTGATCTGGTGGTGGCAAGGGCCGGAAAAATCATCCGCGGTAACCCGCTCGACACCGACACTCAGGTGGGCGCACAGGCGTCCGAAGAACAGTACGAACGCATCATGAACTACATTGCCATCGGTAAAACCGAAGGCGCCAAAGTGCTGCTGGGCGGCAATGCCGAAGCGCTGAGCGGTGATCTGGCCCAGGGCTACTACATTCAGCCGACCATGCTGTTCGGTCACAACAACATGCGGATTTTTCAGGAAGAAATCTTCGGCCCGGTGATCAGCGTCACCACCTTCAAAGACGAAGCCGAAGCACTGACCATCGCCAACGACACCGAGTTTGGCTTGGGTGCTGGCGTCTGGACCCGCGACATGAACCGCGCCTACCGCATGGGTCGGGGCATTCAGGCAGGCCGCGTCTGGACCAACTGCTACCACGCCTACCCGGCCCACGCCGCCTTCGGTGGCTACAAGAAATCCGGTATCGGCCGCGAAACCCACAAAAAGGCACTGGAGCATTATCAGCAGACCAAAAACCTGCTGGTCAGCTACAGCACCAGCCCGTTGGGATTCTTCTGATTCTGTCCGCGGCCTGCGGGCCGCATCTCCGCTCCCGACCGAGCTCTGTCTGCTGAATAGCTCTGGCTGCTGAATAGCTCTGGCTGCTGAATGGCAGCGCCGCCCGCATCCCCTGCGGGCGTTTTTTTATCCGGCGGGGCTGGCCGCAAAGGCCGGCGCCGTCAGGTTGCTACGTCAACACTCTGTTCAGCCGTCATGACTGGTACTTTGCTGCGGTTGTGGCAGGCTGTAGCGGTTTCCATTATCAGAACGGCCCCTTATGTCTGCTGCAACCCTGCCCTTGTCGCTGTTGGAACTGGCCTCTGTGCCCACCGGTTCGGATATCCGCCACACCTTGCTGGAGCTGCGCCGTTACGCCCAGGCCGCCGATCAACTCGGCCTCACCCGCCTATGGCTGGCCGAGCATCACAATATGGAAGGCATCGCCAGCAGCGCCACCAGCGTCTTAATTGCTGACCTGGCCGCGCACACCGAGCGCCTGCGCATCGGTTCCGGCGGCATTATGCTGCCCAACCACCCACCGTTGGTGGTGGCCGAACAGTTCGGCACCCTGGCAGCGTTGCATCCGGGGCGGATTGATTTAGGCCTCGGCCGTGCGCCCGGCACCGACCCTGTGACCAGCCGCGCTCTGCACCGCGATGAACGCCGCGCCGAGCGCTTTCCGCAGGAAGTGGCCGAACTGCAACGGCTGCTGGGCAATGGCGATGAGCCGGGCGTGCGCGCATACCCCGGCCGCAACAGCGACATTCCGATCTGGATTCTCGGTTCCAGTTTATTCAGCGCCCAGCTGGCGGCGCAGCGTGGGCTGCCCTATGCCTTTGCCGGGCATTTTGCTCCGGCGTTAGCGGCCGAAGCCCTGGCGCTGTACCGTCGCCAGTTCCAACCTTCGGCAGCGCTGGCCGAGCCTTACGCCATTCTGTGCTTGCCGCTGATTCTGGCCGACACCGATGACGAAGCGAGCTATTTAGGCACCAGCTCGCAACAGCGCATATTGTCGTTGTTGTACGGCAAGCCTTTGTATATTCCGCCGCCGGTGGACGATATGGATGAGATCTGGGATGCCCCCAGCCGCATGCAAGTGCAGAATTTTCTGGCGTTATCGGTGGTCGGCAGTCCGCAAACCGTGGCGTTCAAACTGCAGCAACTGCGCCAGCGTTATGTCTGCGATGAGCTGATGTTTACCAACGATATTTATGATCGGGAAAAACGTCTGCGGGCGCTGGAACTGCTGCCGCAGGTGCAGGCATTGATGGCTAATGAATAACGAATTAAAAAGCGCATAAAACCGTTTTAAACATTATTTAAAACGCATAAAAAAAGCGGCGCTGCTGAATGGCAGGGCCGCTTTTTTTTACTGGTCGGATCAGAAGCGGGCGTTCAGACGCATCTGGCCCGGCAGGGAAATAGTATCTTCCTGTCCCCAGGCATTGCCGAACTGGAACGGTACGATGTCCAGTGTCAGGCGGTCATTGTATTCCCAACGCACACCAACACCCACCAGCGTGTCTTTGCCATCTGCAGTTGTGGCAATAACTTCCACACCCGGCTGGAAAGTACCGTACTGGGTTTTGGCCAGTTTCATATGGGCAGCCAGACCGACGTTCAGGTAGTTGTCATCCGCTAAGTCATCGATGATGAATTCCGGCGCAGCAGTCAGCAG
>JAEWQT010000228.1 GCA_023399105.1 Pseudomonadota bacterium
GCATGGGGTTTGATCAGGTTTTCCATATTATTCAGGAACCCTTTACGGATGAGGCGGATTTCCGCGAATGGGCCGCCGACGCAGTAGACGAAGATAAAGCCCGGGAGCAGGTTATTTCTGCCCATCGGGTATTGATGAGTCTGAACGATAAAAATAAAGATGCCTTCCGTGAGCTGGTGGATTCTCTGGAATCGAGCCGGCTGAAGTAACAGGCCAAGGGGGAATTGTGAGTATTCATACAGCAGCGGTGATTGGCGGTGGCAGTTTTGGCACCGTGGTGGCCAATATTCTGGCCGACAACCACATCGCTACCGTGCAATGGATGCGCAACGAAGAGGTTGCCGCCAGCATTAATAATCAGCACGAAAACCCGGTGTATCTGCCCGGGGTCAGCCTTAATCCGGCGTTGCGGGCCAGCACCGATCTGCTGGCGGCGGTACAGGATGCCGAGGCCATTTTTGTATCGGTACCCAGCCAGTCCGTCCGTGAAGTCGTAACCGCCATTGCGCCGCATCTGCGCCCTGATCAGGCTCTGGTCAGCACCACCAAGGGCATTGAGCCGCAGGGTTTTTTGCTGATGACTCAGGTGATGCGGGAAATTTGTCCGCATAATCCTCTGGGCGTACTCAGTGGCCCTAATCTGGCCAAGGAAATTGGCCGCCGTGAGTTGGCCGCTACCGTCATTGCCAGTGAAGACAGCGATTTGCGGCGCAATATCCAGCAGGCATTAAGCTGCACCTATTTCCGTGTTTATGCCTCCAATGATCTGTATGGGGTAGAGCTCAGCGGTGCGCTGAAAAATATTTATGCCATTGTGTCGGGCTTTGTCGCGGCGCTGGGCATGGGTGAAAACACCAAAAGCATGATCATTACCCGATCACTGGCAGAGATGAGCCGCTTTGCGGTGGCCCTGGGTGCTAACCCGCTCACATTCCTGGGGCTGGCCGGGGTGGGTGATCTGGTGGTGACCTGCATGTCACCATTAAGCCGTAACTACCGTGTCGGCTACGCCATCGGTCAGGGCAAAAGTCTGGAAGAAGCCATTGCCGAACTGGGCGAAGTGGCAGAAGGTGTGAATACCTTGCGCTATGTCAGGGCGAAAGCGCAGGAATTAAGTATTTATATGCCACTGGTAATGGGCGCGTATGAAGTGCTGTTTAATGGCGCTGATCCGCGACGGGTGGCAGAAGGTCTGATGACCGGTGATCACACATCCGACGTGGAGTTTGCGTTACCGCGCTGTGAAATCTGATTCACCGATTAACGAGACCTCTATGAGCGAATTTAAATCCAACGTCAGATCGGATGCTTTTTGGCTGCGCACGCTGTATGTGGTGGCATTTTTTCTGGTCTACCGGGTGATTGATCTGTTGTTACTGTTGTTGACCGTGGTGCAGTGGTTTTTCCGTCTGTTTACCGGCCAGCCACAGGCTGAACTGGCGGTTTTTGCCACCGCACTGGGCGTTTATGTACAGCAGATTGTGCATTATCTGGCGGGTAGCAGCGAAGAAAAACCTTATCCGTTTCAGGATTGGCCGGCCGTTCGGTCAGCCGAGCCGGACGGCTGCGAATGAAGGTCTGTATTGTCCGCCATGGATCGGCTGTGAGTGGCGCAGTACAGGACCAGACCCGGGAATTAACCGAAAAAGGCCAGCGTCAGGCTGCTGCTGCCGGACAATGGCTGGCAGAGCAAAATCTTAATAACCCATTGTTGCTGTGCAGTCCTTATCGCCGTACGCGTCAAACCGCAGCTGCGATTGCTGCAGCCCGGGGTATCGCTGAAGAAACCACCCCGGCACTGGTGCCGGAAGCCGATGTTCGTCATCTGTTAGACGAGCTGTCACAACAACAGCGTGACCTGATTCTGGTTTCGCATCTGCCGTTGGTGGGCCATTTAGCGGCGTTGTTGGTGGATGGCCGTGTCTACGATCAACCCTGGTCACCGGCAGAATGCTGGCTTCTCGATGGTGATATCGCGGCGGCGGGCTGTATGACGGTTGAGGCCGTCTGGTATCCGGTGCTGGCGGGTCTTTAATCCCGTTCTGATTCGATCGGTGGGTTCCGAATGGCTGACACATCCGGCAGAATGCCGGCTGGTATTTTTCCGGAACCCTCCATGACAGAACTGTTGTATTCATGCCGCTATGGCATTTTGCGCGGTCTTATTTTCGGTAAGCCGGAGCAGCCTCTGGTGCTGGCCCTGCATGGCTGGCTGGATAACGCCGACAGTTTTAGCCGTCTGGCACCGCTGTTGGATGACTATTGTGTCGTCGCCGTCGACTTGCCTGGCCACGGTCAGTCGGACTGGCTGGGCGCTGGTGCCGAATATCTGATCTGGTCATCCACCACGGCGCTGACCGAACTGGTCACCAGTCACCCTCTGTTCTGCAACCGTTCCTTTCATTTGCTCGGTCACTCGATGGGATCTGCTGCTGCGTTGTTGCTGAATTCGGTATTGGCGGAGCGTGTGCTGTCGTATGTCGCGCTGGACGCCCTTGGCCCGCTCACCACTGCGCCAGAACAGGCGCCACAGCAACTGGCACAGGCGGCGCTGGCAGCCAGTGCGTCATCGTCTCAGCCACGCCGCTACCCGAATGCTGAGCAGGCTCTGCAGGCGCGCTTGCGGAATAATC
>JAEWQT010000292.1 GCA_023399105.1 Pseudomonadota bacterium
AATGGTTTGCTCAATACACCACAGGAACTCTTCTTCGGTTTCACCTTTCCAGGCAAATACCGGAATGCCGGCGGCCGCAATGGCCGCAGCGGCGTGATCCTGAGTGGAGAAAATGTTGCAGGAAGACCAGCGCACGTCCGCACCCAAATCCACCAGGGTTTCGATCAGTACCGCGGTCTGAATGGTCATGTGAATACAGCCCATAATTTTGGCACCGGCCAACGGCTGTGATTCTTTGTATTTACGGCGCAGTGCCATCAGCGCCGGCATTTCGCTTTCCGCGATTTTAATTTCTTTACGGCCCCAGTCGGCCAGGGACATATCGGCAACTTTGTAATCGGTGAATGTCATGTTATCTCTCGTCGTTAAGGGTTGGGCGTTCAAGGTTTTGCGTGCACCTTAGTCCAACGAAGTTACGGATTAAATTTTCGTTTCAGATAGTTGATGAGACCATTAAGCAGCGAAAATACACGCTGAATTTGTATCTCGACCCTTTCATCCTCAACATATAATCCAATTCTTTGTGCAATTTTAAGTTGCGTTTCCAGCTCTGATAATGAACCGCGTGCAATCAGCAGAAAACGCTTAAAATCCTGTCCGGATTCACGGCCGTGACCTTCCGCGATATTAGAGGGGATGCTTATTGCAGCCCGTCGCATCTGACTGGTCAGTCCAAATCTTTCATTTTCAGGGAAGCTGGCAGTAATACGATAAATAGATTCCGTTAATATCATCGAGTGCTGCCAGGCTTCTAATTCCTGATAATTTCTCATGTCAACCTCCTTGTTTAACATTCGAGGTGAGGGTTAAGCAAAAGTCCGGAGTTAACACCGGACACGCTGAACGCTCAACGCCTAACCCCTAACGTTCAGACTCCCGCCGCCGCTTTCAGCGCTTCCACTTTATCCGTCCGTTCCCAGGTGAAAGCAGTAAAGGTCTTGCTCTTCTTCTCGCCGTTCTCGGTGTATTCGTAAGTCATTTCGAATGGCTCACGACCGAAGTGACCGTAGGCGGCGGTGGCCTGGTACATCGGGTTCAGCAGTTCCAGTTGGTTCTGAATGGCGTACGGACGCAGGTCGAACACGGTGCGGATCACTTTCGCCAGTTCTTTGTCGCTGAGTTTGCCGGTACCGAAGCTGTTTACGGATACAGAGGTCGGTTCGGCCACGCCGATGGCGTAGGACACCTGAATTTCACAGCGGTCGGCCAGACCCGCAGCAACGATATTTTTCGCCACATAACGGCCCATATACGCAGCAGAGCGGTCCACTTTGGATGGGTCTTTACCGGAGAAGGCACCACCACCATGACGGGCCATGCCGCCGTAGGTGTCGACGATGATCTTACGGCCGGTTAAACCGCAGTCGCCCACCGGGCCGCCAATCACAAAATTGCCGGTCGGGTTAATGTGGTACAGCGTGCCTTCGTGCAGCATCTCGGCCGGCAGTACGTGCTTGATGATGTTTTCCAGCACGGCAGAACGCAGGTCTTCCAGGCTGATGCTCGGGTCGTGCTGGGTCGACAGCACCACGGCGTCGATTTTCGGCTGGTCGCCTTCGTAGTTAATGGTCACCTGAGATTTGGCATCCGGGCGCAGCCACGGCAGGGTGCCGTTGCGGCGCAGCTCAGCCTGGCGTTGCACCAGCAGGTGCGAGTAGTACAGCGGTGCCGGCATCAGGTTCGGGGTTTCGTTGGTGGCGTAGCCGAACATAAGGCCCTGATCGCCAGCGCCCTGATCTTCCGGCTTGGCGCGGTCAACGCCCTGGTTAATATCCACAGACTGCTTACCGATGCCGTTCAGCACCGCACAGGTGGCGCCGTCGAAGCCGACGAACGAGCTGTTATAACCAATACCGGTAATGACGTTACGCACGATGTCTTCAAGGTCGACATAGCAGGAGGTGGTCACTTCACCGGCGACAATGGCCATACCGGTTTTTACCAGCGTTTCTACCGCCACGCGGGCATAGGGGTCGCGGGCAATGATGGCGTCCAGCACGGCATCAGAAATCTGGTCGGCCACTTTATCCGGGTGTCCTTCGGATACCGACTCAGAGGTAAAAATCGAATATTCGCTCATGGTTGACTCCTTATTTAAAAACAGTGAACGCCCGGGTTAATAAACCGGCGGACGATGAAATAAACGGAACTGAATCTGAAAGCCGTTACGCAAACCGGAGTATTGGCTCTGGCCTTCCACTAAGCCGGCTTCCTGTGCCCAGGCCGATAAATCGGCCGGCTCAAAACCCAGCCATAAATCACCGCAGGATTCCCGCGCCCACACTTGATCGTGGCGGCATAAATCGGTAATCAGCAGCGTACCGCCGGGTGCCAGTAATTGCGCCGCGTCGGTGAAAATGGTTTTCGGTGCCGGTACATGGTGCAGCACCATATTGGCGGCGGCAAATTCAAAGCGGCCGGCTTGTTGTGGCAGCAGGCTGGCGGTATCACCGGCCACACACTGCACATTATTTAACTGTTCCTGCGCTACCCGGGCGGCACTTTTTTGCAGCATGTCGGGGGAAATATCCAGCGCCGTTACCTGGGCAAAATGCTGCGCCAATACCGGCAAAAACGCGCCTTCGCCGGGGCCGATTTCCAGCGCCTCACCATTGCCGCTTAAGCGTTTGGCTTTGCCAATCAGAGAAGTCAGCAGGGCGGTTAAGGCATCGCCGTACTGATCGTGCGAGGCAATTAAATCCTGCTGTTCTTTAAACTCGTGCGCGTGACGGGCAAAAAATTCGGCGCAGGCTTCAGCACGGCTGCTTAATACCTGCGCCACCGCCGGCGCGATATCGGTTTCAGCCTGAGCCGCATCAATGGCCTGAAACAGCGCCTTCAGCCAACGGCTGCGGTCGTCATCGGCGGTGAGCAGCGGGCGGCGGTAAAAAATACTGTTG